>JALSOY010000082.1 GCA_026986235.1 Caldifarciminota bacterium | reverse complement strand
GCTCAATTCAAGACTTATGCGTTATAATAAATAAAACACACTCTCCCGGAGGTGTAAAATGATAAAACTCCTTTTATTTGTCCTCTGGATTTTCATTTACTTTCCTATCGTAATCAGACCTCACAAGGTAAGACCCTTTATAGCGGGTCTCCCATACAACCTCTTCTGGCTACTTTTATTTACGCTGATTCTGCTGATTCTGGTCGTAATCTATGCCGTAACCTGGAATCCGGAGGATGAGAAATGATAACGGTTTATGCCATCGTTGCAATTTTTATACTGATAGGGTTGAGTGCTTGGGTATCTTCGAGGGCAAGATTTATTTCAAAAAGAAGTATAGAGGAATTCTATGTGGCCGGGCGAAATATTGGCTGGATAGTTACATTTCTGACCTTCAGTGCAACGCTGTTTTCGGCCTTCACCCTCGTGGGGATGCCGGGTTTCTTCTACACACATGGTATAGGATCCTGGACATTTATCGCGGTTGTTGACACATTCATGGCACTAATGGTGCCCCTCGTGGGTTACAGAATATGGAAAGCCGGAAGAAAGTTTCACTTTATCACCCCGGCGCAGTTCCTCGGTGAAAGGTACGAGTCGTACATGACCCTTGTTGTGGCAGTCGTTATACAGTTTCTCTTCCTGCTGCCTTACATGTCCATTCAGGCAATAGGTATTGCCAAGCTTCTCCAGAGTGCAGCCGGTATTCCTTACCTCTTGGGTCTTGTCATAGCCCTGATTGCCACATTTGTTTACATTGAGACAGGGGGAATGAGGGCAGTTGCCTGGACTGATGCCATCCTCGGCTTAACGCTTTTCGCAGGGGCCTATGCGGTGAGTTTCTGGTTCCTGATGAAGCACTTTGGAAGTCTCGCAGTTATGTTTGAAAAGGTTTACGAGGTGAAAAAAGAACTTCTTACGATTCCGGGACCAAAGGGGCTTTTCACCACACCTATGCTGATTTCTTTCTTTATAATGATTTTCGCAATGCCAGCCACACAGTTTCAGCTCACCACGAGGTACTTTATAGCCAGGGATCTTCCTACACTGAAGAAATCCATGATAGGTATGGCCGTTTTTGCGTCTTTTGTCCTCTTCCCATCACTTATCCTCGGAATAGGGGGCGCCTATGTGTGGCCTTCGCTGAAAAGTGGCGATATGGTGCTTGGAAAGGTGCTCTCTGAACTCTCTCCCATACTCATGATAATTGGAATAATGGCGGTCTTTGCCGCCGCACTCTCAACCATTGACTCCCAGCTCCTCGTTCTGTCCTCACTTTTTACCCGGGATATCGTTGTCGAAAAGAAAGGAGAACTTTCGGTTAAAGAAAAACTTGCTATTAACCGGGCTGTCGTTCTAATTCTTTCGATCATCGTGTTCCTGATCTCCCTCAACCCGCCAAAACTCATCGTCCAGCTTTCTATCCTCTCATTTGCAGGCACACTACAGATTTTACCTGCGATGATAGGTGCACTTTACTGGAAGAGGGCGACAGCGCCGGCAGCGTGGATTTCAATGATAACAGGCGTGGTTGTTCTCGTTGTACTCAAATTTTTCAATCCCGGATTCAATCTCCACGGCTGGCATCCGGCTATCTGGGGACTTTTAGTGGCCTCCCTGCTCTTTGTTGTGGTCTCACTTCTTGGCTCCCCTCCATCGGGAAGAGGTAGAGAAATTTTTGAGGAAATTTCCAGATGAAGGTGCTCATCGTAGGTCCCGGGGCAGTGGGCTCGATCATGGGTTACCTGCTGTTAGAAAGCGGTTTCGAGGTACATTTTTTCCACCCGGACCCGGAGAAAGCCCGTGAAATCTCAGAGGGACTTACCCTCGAGCTACCTGACGGATCAGCTAAAGTATTGAAAAAAACCGTCCTAACCCGTAAAGATCTTTATGGAAAATTCAGTGTAATACTTTTCACGGTAAAAGCCTACCATCTCCGTTGTGCAATAGACCAGGTGCTCCCTGCCGTGGACTCAGATTACCTGATATTTATGCAAAACGGTCTCGGCCATGTGGAAATCGTATCAGAGATTGACTTTCCACGCGATAGAATATTTTTTGGGGTAACAACGAACGGTGGATACAGGATGTCTGTGAACAGAGTCCGGGTGACCAACATTAAGGGGACTACGATGATTTCCTCATTTGAGGAGAACAGAGCTCTTCCGGACATCCTGAATCTTGATTGGGTGAGCTACCACCCATCCTACAAATCGGTACTCTGGACAAAGGCGATCATTAATGCGGCAATTAACCCTCTGACTGCCATTCTTGAGGTTGAAAACGGTAAGCTGCTCAATGAGAGGAATTTCAGAATAGTCAGGAAAGTGGTTGAAGAGATCACTGCTCTCACTGATTCTCTTGAGGTTGAACTACTTACGAAAAATCCGGTGGAGGAGGTAAAACGGGTTATAAAATTGACCTATCACAACAGATCATCCATGCTACAGGATATTGAGAGGGGCGTAAGGACGGAGAATGATTACATTTCCGGTTACATCGTAAAACTCGGTAAAAGCGCAGGAATTGAAATGCCAGCCAATGAGGCGTTATATAATCTGGTAAAAATAAAGGAAGGAGTGCAAAATGAGGGTAATACTGGTTCATGCCAATAGGGTCTCTTACAGGCCTGCAGATAAAGGGTATGAAGATGCAGATCCTTCACCTGAATCAGGTGAACTTGAAAATCTTGTGATGGCATTTGTCCATGTGGAAAAGGAGGATGAGGAGAGGGCAGGGAAGGTCGTAACTTCCCTGATAAAGAATATAAAGTGGTTGTGTGGAAAGATAGGTACCAGAAGGGTTTTGCTCCACTCATTTGCCCATCTGTCAAAGAGTAAGGCGTCACCTGAATTCTCCCGCGAGGTGCTTTCAAAAGCCCGGGAAAGGCTGGAAAATGTGGGTTATGAGGTTTATGAGACCCCATTTGGATACTTTCTTGACATAACTATCAGTATGCCGGGACATTCACTGGGGAGGATTTACAAAGAGTTTTAGCCATGAGATTTCTTATAGGCGGCGTCGTGGTTTACATAATACTCCAGATATTTTCTCTCATTCTATCGGGATACACTCAGGTCGAGAGGAAGCCCATATTCAGGGAAAACAGGTTTTTGATATTTGCTCATCGAGGGGCGAGTGGGGAGTACCCGGAGAGTACTCTTCCGGCTTTTGAGTACGCATTGAGGGAGGGGGCGAATGCACTTGAGCTTGATGTTCACATGACACGGGATTCAGTAATTGTTGTGTTTCATGATAACGAGCTTTCACGGACGACGAACGGCGAGGGTGAAATCGAAGATTTCACCCTCACCGAACTGAAAAAACTCGATGCCGGTTACTGGTTCACCAGAGATGGAGAAACATACCCCTTCAGAGGAAAGGGGCTAAAAATACTCACCCTCGAAGAGGTATTTAGGCAATTCCCGGGTGTCGTAATAAACATAGAAATAAAAAGATCAGTCAGGGACATAGAGAGAAGACTCGCTGATTTGATAAAAAAATACAGAAGAGAAAATCTCACCATTGTTTCCTCCTTTTCATACTCGAGTATAAAAAAATTCAGAAAGGCGGCTCCGGAAGTGGCAACAGGTCTTTCGAAAAGAGAGGTTACTGTCTTTTATGTTCTCAGTAAACTTGGATTGGCGGGACTTTATAAACCGGGAGGCGATGCCCTTCAGGTACCACCGGAATATGGAAAACTCAGGGTTGTGACCCGGGGGTTTGTGAAGGCTGCTCATTCTAAGGGATTAGTCGTCCATGTGTGGACAATCGATAGGATCGAAAAAATGGTTCATTTCATCAAATTGGGTGTTGATGGAATATTCACGAACTATCCATTGAGACTACGGCAGGTTTACGAGAGATTAAAAACC
>JALSOY010000081.1 GCA_026986235.1 Caldifarciminota bacterium | reverse complement strand
CTTGACAGCCCGATTACAAGAGTTTATAAATAAGACACTTAATGCGGCGCCATCGTCTAGTCAGGCCAAGGATACCTGGTTCTCAGCCAGGAGACCCGGGTTCAAATCCCGGTGGCGCTGCCATATTTTTTGGGGGGTCGTCTAACTGGCAGGACGCCTGACTCTGGATCAGGTAGTCGGGGTTCGAATCCCTGCCCCCCAGCTTTTTTAAATTCCATGGAGATAAAGGAAGCACTCACCTTTGACGATGTCCTCCTTGTTCCCCGGAGAAGCAATGTCATCCCCTCACAGGTTGATGTTTCAACAAGACTGACTCAGAAACTGAAGATGACCATACCTTTACTTTCCGCTGCCATGGACACGGTTACTGAAAGTGAGATGGCAATTGCCATGGCCAAGTACGGTGGAATAGGCGTGATCCACCGCAATTTAACGCCCGAAAAACAGGCGGAAGAAGTTGAGAAAGTAAAAAGGTACGAAAGCTGGATTATAAACGAACCTGTGACTCTCTCCCCTGACGACACTGTGGAAACTGCGAAAAAACTTGTAAACGAAAAGGGTATTTCGGGTATCCCCATCGTTGACAGGGATGGTGTTCTTGTGGGACTCATAACCAAGAAAGACCTCCTTTTTGAATACAACAACGACACTCCTCTCAGAAATGTAATGAACAGGGATCTAATAGTGGTGGAAGAGGGTGTGGAGATTGAGAATGCAGTTGAAATTCTTCGCAAGCACAAGATTGAAAAGCTCCCTGTGGTCGATAAAAACAGGAGACTCGTTGGTTTAATAACCCTTAAAGACATACTGAAAAAGACGGAGTTTCCAGACGCTTTTGTTGATGAATCGGGCAGGTTGAGGGTTGCGGCGGCTATTGGGGCAGGTAAGGACTGGGAATACCGACTGAAAATCCTCCTTGATAAAGGAGTTGATGTAATCGTGGTGGATACCGCTCACGGACATTCAGAAAAGGTGCTCCAGGTTGTTTCCAGGATCAAAAGGGAGTATCCTGAACTTCAGGTCATTGCCGGAAATGTGGCAACTGGAGAGGGATGCAGGGATCTCATAGAGGCGGGAGCTGACGCTGTTAAAGTTGGTGTGGGACCGGGATCCATATGCACCACCCGTGTGGTGGCAGGTGTGGGAGTACCTCAGATAACTGCCATAATGGACTGTTATTCCGTTGCGAAAGAAAAGAACATTCCAGTAATTGCAGACGGTGGTATCAGGTATTCAGGAGATATCGTTAAAGCACTTGCAGCCGGGGCATCTGCCGTTATGCTCGGTAACCTCCTTGCCGGAACCGATGAAAGTCCCGGAGAGACTATCCTTCTTGGTGGAAGAAGGTTCAAGGTTTACCGTGGAATGGGATCCCTGGGTGCCATGCAGGAAGGTAGCGGCGATAGATACTTCCAGGAGGAGGCGACTAAATTTGTACCTGAGGGTGTAGAAGGAAGGGTCCCTTACAGGGGACCTGTTAAGGATGTGATCTTTCAGCTGGTAGGAGGGCTCAAAAGCGGCATGGGGTATGTTGGCGCCCGAAACATTTTAGAACTCCAGCAGCGTGCAAAGTTTGTTAAAATTACCCATGCTGGCTTCGTGGAGTCACATCCACACGACATCACTATTACGAGGGAATCGCCGAATTACGAGCTCCCAAAATGATCAGTGTCCTCTGATCCCCACTATTTTCGGGAGATCCCGAGAATTTTATTCCAGAAACTGTGAGGCAGGGTGACCTTATTTTGAGGGTGTTCGAATAATCCCCCTTTTGCCAGAGGGGGTTTTAAAAATCCCTTTTTCAAAGGGGAACTTTAGAAACCCAGATCTCCCTTCGCAAGAAGGAGGATAAAAGTGGATCCATACCGCTAAAAATGCAATCCCCCTGTTTCCCCCTTCACCAAGGGGGATTTTGGAAGACGACAAATTCCCCTTATCTAAGAAGGATTTTACGAGACAAACATCCCCCTTCTTTAGAAGGGGGACAAAGGGGGATGTTTACCTCTTAAAAAAACACCTTTAGATGGGGAAGAAGTTTATGGGGAATAAATTTTTCGAACACCCTCGACCGTATTTTGACAATATGAGGTTTCGTGCATTAATATTAACTCTAAAAGGAGGTCGTGTTATGAGGAGGTTGTTTGTACTCGTAATTGCAGGTGTGGCCGGTCTTTATGCCCAGACCAACTGGCATCAGGCGGCAACAGACGGGCCCAATGACTATCTTTACGCTGACTCTACATTCAACCAGTTTGTAAGGGACATGTATGTTGGAAGTGATCTCGATCATGACGGACTTCCGGAGATCATACTGACAGACTACAGGGACGGTGGTAGAATCCATGTGTTTGAAGTGGTGGGAAACGATTCCATCCAGGAGGTGTGGACCTTTACAGGTGGCACAGGAAATCCCACTTCTCAGCCTGCAAGGAGTGTAACTGTAGGAGACCTTGATAACGACGGAAAGGGGGAGATCATCGTTGCAATGTCAGGTGACCCAGGTGATACTCTGATAGATCATGTGGGACTCTGGGTCTTCGAATGGGACGGTGTGACAGGAAGTAATAATTATGGAAACAACGGTCAACCAAGCGAGAGGTATATAGATTTCCTGAGAGAGCCGGATGGCACCCTTCCAGATAGAGTGAGATCCGAAGACATTGCCGTGGGAGACTTTGATGGTGACGGAACTCAGGAAGTCCTCTGGGTTAACAACGCTTCAACAGCTTTCGACAACGCCTACATATTCTCCATCGTCGGGGATATTGGAACTGGTTTCACATCCGTTGCAGTTGAAAAGGTCTTCAGAAGGACAGAATACGGATTCGGAGGGAGTACCAACGGTGCTTACGGTCCAATGGATCTCGACGGAGACGGCCACCCTGAAGGTGTAATAGGGGTATGGAACGGAGGAGCATTTGCCATATTTGAATCCGAGGCACAGGATAGTTATGCTCTCAAGTACTATGTCGAGGGTCTGGATAGTTCAGATCTTTTCCCATGTAACAAAATTTCTGCCATATATGACTACGATAATGACGGAAAAGACGAGTTCTTCTTCTCAGGCGAATATCCGGGAAGCTACAGCCCATATTACGCAAGTGGCGTTTATATCGTTAATGTCAACGGGTCTGATATCGATTCCAGCACAGTGGAAATAGATACCCTGCCCATTGACAACACACAGCTGGGACTTGATGGCTTCTCCGTTGGTGACATTGACAATGACGGGAAGTTCGAGTTTTATACCCTCTTCTCCATAAATAGAATAGCTCTTGCCGCCGAATTCCAGGGAGGAGATGTCACAGATCCTGATAATTACTCCGTGGACTTTATCCTGCCTCAGATTTTCGCGTACGCAGAAACGACCGTTGTCGGGCATGACACTGTCTTTTACTTCTATAATCCCTCGATAGTGATCAAGCCGGGTAACGACCTCGATAACGACGGTCACAAGGAAGTGGTTTTTGAAGTTTACGAAGGTAGAAGTAACCCTGACTATCCATACATGCCCTGGACGACAGGCTTTCTCAGAGTTGCCGAATATACCCCTACAGGAGTGGACGAATGGGTGGTACTGCCACCGCGTGGATCCCATCCGGAGATTACTACCATAACACCTGATCCTGTTAAAAACCATGCTGAAATTCAGTTCTCTCTTCCCACAGGTTCAAATGTGACCGTCGGAATTTACGATGTAACAGGCCGTCTTGTTAAAGAAGTCTTCAGGGGCCACAAATCTGCAGGGATACATAGAATCAGAATGGACATAACCGGAAGTAATGGAGTGCCTCTTGCAAACGGAGTTTACATAGTAAAACTTGAGTCTCCTTCCGGTACAGCCACTAAGAAATTTTTGATTTTGAGGTAAACATCCCCCTTCT
>JALSOY010000080.1 GCA_026986235.1 Caldifarciminota bacterium | reverse complement strand
TTTCTCCATAAACTTATTCCCCATCTAAAGGTGTTTTTAAGCGGTAAACATCCCCCTTCTTGCGAAGGGGGATTTTTGTCTCGTAAAATTCCCCTTGGTGAAGGGGGACTTTCGTCTCCCAAAATCGCCCTGGTGAAGGTGGATCATCCTCTCCCACAATCCCCCTTGGTGAAGGGGGATACAGGGGGATTGAAAATTTAAGCGGTAAGCATCCCCCTTTGTCCCCCTTCTGTCGAAGGGGGATCGGGGTTTCCAGAGACCCCCTCTTGTAAAGGGATCCGGGTTTTCACCGGTGTAAAAAGCTTCATCAGGTATTAGAGTTCCACCTCACCCTTAAAGAGTTTCTGCCATATACCCGGCTCATCCCTGTGCATGAGATAGTAATCGATGTACCGGGCGGCAGTTTTTCCACTTCCTGCGGCAAGGATCACCGTTGCCGCACCCGTCATAATGTCACCACCGGTGAAAACTCCTTCCTTTGTCGTGGCATGGGTTCTGGGATTGGCCGTAATCGTACCATGTCTCGTCGTTTCAAGTCCTTCAGTCGTATCAGGTACGATGGGATTGGGTACCTGCCCAATAGCCATTATAACGGTATCGGCGGGTATCCTGTATTCGGACCCTTCAACGGGAATAGGTCTCCTCCTTCCGGATTCGTCAGGCTCTCCAAGTTTCATCCTGATAAGCTCCACTTCCCTGACCCATCCGTTTTCGTCTCCGATAAATCGCACGGGATTGGTGAGAATTTTCAGTTCAATTCCCTCTTCCTCTGCATTTTCGATCTCTTCAATCCTTGCAGTCATTTCTTTTCTTGACCTTCTGTAAACGATGGTTACTTTTTCGGCTCCGGCGCGGAGGGCCGATCTGGCTGCGTCCATGGCAACATTACCGGCGCCGACGACGATTACATGCTTACCCACTTTGACGGGGGTATCGTACTCGGGGAATCTGTAAGCTCTCATGAGGTTTATTCTTGTAAGAAACTCGTTGGCCGAGTATATTCCGAGCAGGTTTTCCCCGGGTATTCCCATGAATCTCGGGTATCCCGCTCCGGTTGCGACGAAGGCTGCCTCGTAGCCGTCCTCTCTCATGAGCTCGTCAAGGGTTCTCGTTTTTCCAACAACAAAGTTGGTAAGGATCTCGACGCCAAGCTTCTTAACATAGTCAATTTCCCTTGCAACGATTTCCTTGGGCAACCTGAACTGCGGAATGCCGTACATGAGAACACCGCCTGGCTTATGGAGGGCTTCAAAAATGGTGACATCGTAACCCATCTTTGCAAGTTCACTGGCGCATACGAGACCTGCGGGACCTGATCCTATGATGGCGACCTTCTTTCCCTTTCTTGGAGGTTTTCTCGGAATCTCAACTTCCCCGTGTGCTGCCTCATAGTCAGCGACAAATCTTTCGAGTCTGCCAATAGCCACGGGCTGACCTTTGATTCCCACCACACACTTCATTTCACACTGGTCCTCCTGGGGGCAGACCCTACCGCAGATGGCAGGCAGAGGGTTGGCCTCTTTTATCTTCTTAACTGCCCCTAAAAAATCGCCCTTTTTGATAAGATCGATAAAGGAGGGGATATCTATTTCCACCGGACAGCCAGCCACGCAAGGTGGTCGCCGGCACAGAAGGCATCTTTCAGCCTCGGCCATTGCCTCCTCAGGGGTGTAGCCGAGGGCGACCTCATCAAATGTCTTAATTCTTTCTGCCGGAGGCAACTTCGACATCGGGGTGCGTTCAAGCTTCAGACGCCGCGCCATTTATACTGCCTCCTTTTCCAGCTGTTCCTTAAAAAGCCTTAAAGAATACTGCTCCTCCTCCCTGTACATTTTGAGTCTCTGCATCAGGAGATCAAAGTTTACCTCGTGGGCATCGAATTCAGGGCCATCGACGCAGGCAAACCTCGTTTTGCCTCCAACCTCCACCCTGCACGCTCCGCACATACCCGTTCCGTCAACCATTATCGGATTGAGGCTCACGATGGTCTTAATCCGGGGCTCCCTGGTCATTTCGGCAACAGCCTTCATCATCGGTACAGGTCCCACCGCATACACTGCATCCACCTTTTCCCTTGACATGATATACCTCAATCCATCGGTAACAAGGCCTTTCATTCCGTAAGAGCCGTCGTCGGTTGTAATGAGCACCTCATCCACGATCTCCTTCATCTCGCTTTCGAGCAGGACAAGTTCTCTGGTTCTGGCACCTATAATGGTGATCACCCTGTTACCAGCCTTTTTAAGAGCAGTGACCATGGGAAGGAGCACTGCAGTGCCGAATCCACCACCTATGGCCACGACAGTTCCAAATTTATCAATTTCAGTGGGTTTACCGAGGGGACCGACGAAGTCTGCAAGCTCATCTCCTTCCTTGAGTAAGCCCAGATGTATCGTAGTCTTTCCAACTTCCTGGAATATAATTGTAACCACACCTCTCTCAGGATCCGTTTTCGCAATAGTCAGCGGTATACGCTCCCCTTTTTCGTGTACCCTGAGAATAATGAACTGGCCGGGTTTTGCCCCTCGCGCCACGAAAGGCGCATGGACTTCCATCAACTTGGATCCGGGTCCAAGAACTTCTTTCCTGAGAATTTTATATCCCATGGGATCTACTTGAGCTTTTCCAGCAGTTTTAAATTTCTGTCCCTCACCATGTCACTTACGATCTTTATGAGGTCATACACCCTCTCGTCCGCCACCCGGTAGTAAACATTCACTCCCTTCTTGCGAGATGTGAGGATTCCCGCCTTCTTGAGAATTGAAAGATGCCTTGAGACAGCCGACTGATCGATTCCCAGAATGGGGATGAGGTCACATGCACACTTCTCACCCTCTTTCAGGAGCTCAAGAATGAGTATCCTCCTTCCACATGCCAGTGCAGAAAATATGTCCTTGCGGGGATCGTCTATGTCCTTCTCATACTTTGCCATCAGCGTACCTCCCGTTGGATTTTTTGTTCTGATTAGATTAAAACTATATTTAAAGTTTGTCAAGTGTTAATATTATCTTAATGGCAATTTGTCGTGAAAGGCAAGTCTATCTGCGTGAATTCAGCCTGTTTTTCAGGGCTTTCAGCCTCTTAACCGTTTCGTAACCATAATAAGCTATGGGAAAGACTATGTTGTTCTGTAAAAGGGGCTCATCTATATCAAGGATCTCCCTCGCCCGTTCCCCGTCCGGTGTGCCCGGTATAGGGGAGTATTCCGATAACATTATCTTAAGACCCAGTTTCGAAATTTCGTACATCCCCTCTTCCACCTCCTCCGCCGGTTGACCGGGAAGGCCCATCAGGAGATAAACTGTAATCTGATCCTTTTTGAATCCTGCAGATAAAAGATTGTCCACAGCCCTGTGGAACTGATCCCGGGTCACCTTCCCGCCTGTGATTTTCTGCCTTATCGGGTCGCTGGTTTCGTAACCGATGTAAATTGTCTGGAACCCTGCCCGTCTCATAGCTCTGGCAACCTCCGATGTGATGAATCTCGCATGAAGGGCGTTGGGGGTGTGAAACCTCATCCCTCTGCCCTTTAGCATGTCAAGGAGGGGGAGAAAAGCTCTTGCAGGATTGACGAGCAGGGCATCGTCATAAAAGGCGACATTTTCAATTCCTCGAGACTTGAAGTACATAATCTCACGAAACACCCTACCCGGATCGTGGATTTTATATCCAGGGGAAAGTATCCACACGGCACAGTAGGTACATCTGAAAGGGCATCCATCTGTAAGTTTGACGACTCCATAGGGAAGGGCATGGTACAGGTCCCATAGTGGCATCGCTTCCTCGGGTTCCTTCCCTATTTCCATAAACTCGAAAAGGCCTTTTATATCCCTGAAAATGTGATCGGGATTCACGAATTTTCGGGCATGATCTCTGAGGATGGATGAATAGGTCCCGCCGAGGATGACTTTCGACTCAGGGAACAGTATTCTTGCCCATTTTA
>JALSOY010000079.1 GCA_026986235.1 Caldifarciminota bacterium | reverse complement strand
AGAAGGAGGTTCAGGAAGAGGAAAAACAGGAGGAGGCTGGCGAATGAGGGTTGGTATCAACGGATTTGGCAGGATCGGGAGACAGGTTTTTAAGATTGCACACGAGAGAAAAGACCTTGAGATCGTGGCTGTCAACGACATTACAGATCCCAACACCCTTGCACACCTTCTAAAGTACGACTCCGTTTATGGTATCTACGAGAGAGATGTGAGAGTTGAGGGTGATTACATCTTGGTTGACGGCCATAAGATCCGCGTGTTTGCGGAAACTGATCCGTCAAAGATCCCCTGGGGTGATCTTGGTGTCGAAATAGTCGTTGAATCCACAGGTCGGTTCCGTTCGAGGGACAAGGCCGCGCTTCACCTGAGAGATACGGTGAAAAAGGTCATTATATCTGCACCGTCAAAGGGAGAGCCCGCCGATGTGACCATCGTTCTCGGTGTCAACCATAATGCCTATGATCCGGAAAAGCACCATGTGGTTTCCAATGCCTCCTGTACCACCAACGCCTTTGCTCCTGTTGTCAAGGTGCTCCACGAAAACTTCAGGATATTGAAGGGAGTGATGACCACCATACATTCTTACACCAACGATCAGAGGATTCTCGATCTTCCCCACAGTGACCTCAGGAGGGCGAGGGCGGCGGCACAGAACATTATTCCCACATCAACCGGTGCCGCGAAGGCCATAGAGTTAATTTTCCCTGAACTCAAGGGAAAACTCTCGGCAATGGCCATGAGGGTTCCCACTCCCGATGGCTCCATCGTTGACTTTGCGGCCTTTGTGGAGAAGTCAACCACCGTTGACGAGGTAAAGGAGGCTTTCAAAAAAGCCGCAGAGGGAGAGCTGAAAGGTATTCTTGAATATACGGAGGAGCCTCTTGTCTCCCACGACATTATCGGTAACACACACTCCTCCATATTTGACGCCTCTTTAACTCAGGTTGTGGACGGTAACCTCGTTAAGGTATTTTCCTGGTACGACAACGAGTGGGGCTATTCCACGAGGCTTGTTGACCTTATTGAATTTATAAAAGACAGGGGAGGATTTTAACTGATGGGGAAGCTGAGTATCAGGGATCTGCCGGAGGAAGCATACAGGGGCAAAAGGGTGTTTGTCCGTGTGGATTTCAATGTGCCGATAAAAGGAGGGGTGATACAGGACGATACGAGGATAAGGGCGTCATTACCGACGATAGAGTATCTTGGCGGCCGAGGTGCGAGGCTAATTTTAGCCTCGCACCTCGGCCGCCCCAAGGGTAAAAAGATCCCGGAACTCTCCCTTGAACCCGTTGCCCACCATCTCTCAAAACTTACAGGGAAAGAGGTTAAGTTTGCCCCTGATTGCACCAACGCAGCGCCGGAGATCGTCAGCAGACTCCAGGATGGAGAGATCGTCCTCCTTGAGAACCTGCGTTTTAATCCGGGAGAAGAGGCAAACGACCCATCCTTTGCCAGATCACTTGCCTCCCTTGCGGATATATATGTTAATGACGCCTTCGGCACCGCTCATAGGGCACACGCCTCAACCTACGGAATGGCGAAGTTTTTTGACCTCAGACTCGCAGGCCTTCTCATGGCCAGAGAGATTGAATTTCTCACAAAGGTGAGGGATAATCCTGATAAACCTTTCGTCGTCATCCTCGGCGGCGCCAAGGTGAAGGACAAGATTGGCGTAATTTCCAACCTCGTTGCCAGGGCCGATGTATTTCTCATAGGCGGGGGGATGAGTTACACATTTTTGAAGGCTGAAGGAAGAGAGATTGGAAACTCCCTTTTTGACGAGAAACACTTCGAGCAGGTAAAGGATTTACTTTCCAGTTACGGTGAAAAGATCAAACTACCCGTTGATCACATTGCCGTCAAAGAGGTGGTCGCCGGTGCTCAGAAACGCCACTTTGAAGGTGACATTGAGAAGGGATGGATCGGGGTTGATATAGGCGAGAAGACCATCAAACTTTACAAAAGTTTTCTGAAAGGTGAGGGGATGATATTCTGGAATGGGCCACTCGGAGTTTTTGAAATTGATGACTTTGCCCATGGCACCATGGAGATAGCAAGAGCTGTTAAAGAAGCGTGTGAAAACGGTGCAAAGGTTGTAATCGGTGGCGGCGATACAGTCTCGGCCATTCACAAAGCGGGTATAAAGGATGAAGAGCTCACCCATGTCTCAACCGGTGGGGGAGCAACTCTGGAGTTTCTCGCCGGAGTTGAGCTCCCGGGAATTAAAGTTCTGACAGACAGAAATGGGTAAGGAAGTCGTAATTATAGTTGATATGCAGAGGGGATTCCTCGAGCCAGGGAATCCCCTGTACTGTGGTGACGAGGTCAGGGAGAAGGTAATTCCAGCTGTAAAGGAACTCGTTGAGAAAAAACTCAAAGAAGGTGCTGTCCTGGTATTCACACAGGACTCACACGCTCCGGACGACCCTGAATTCAAAATGTGGCCTCCACACTGTATCAGGGGAACTGAGGAAGAGGAGATCGTACCCGAGCTTTCCTCCTATCCGGGATTCAGGGTGAAAAAGACGCGTTACAGTGGCTTTTACGGAACCAATCTTGAGGAGATTCTAAAGAGACTGAAGCCTGAAAAAGTCACGGTTTGTGGCGTCTGCACGGACATCTGCGTACTCTATACAGTAGCCGATTTGAGAAACCGCGATTACGATGTGGAGGTACACGAGAGGTGTGTTGCATCCTTTGACAGGGATGCGCACGAATTTGTTTTAAGGCACATGGAAAAAGTACTTGGCGTCAGGGTGATCCGTGATTGATCTCAAACCACTTGGAGTGAGGGCTGGACACGCCACTGATCCGGAAGGCGGGACAGGTTGTACGGTTTTTATTTTTGATAAACCCGTCAGGGCTTCTGCATCAGTCAGGGGTGCAGCTCCCGCATCACGGGAAACCGATCTTCTGAATCCTGGAAAGCTTATAAGGGAAATTCACGGGATCGTTTTGACAGGTGGAAGTGCATTTGGTCTTGAAAGTGCTTATGGTGTTATGAGGTATCTGGAAGAGCGGGGAATTGGCTACGATACTGGCACAGCTGTCGTTCCTATCGTTCCAGCTGCAGGAATTTACGATCTTAAATACAGAAGTGATGTAAGACCTGATAAGGAGTGGGGATACAGAGCGGCGTCCAGTGCCGATTACAGGCTGGAGTCCGGAATCGTTGGCGCTGCCACAGGTGCTACCGTTGGAAAATTCCTGGGAATCGAAAGGGCGTCAAAGACCCGTTTGGGGATATCCCGGATTGAATTTGACGGATACAGGCTGGTATCTGTGATGGTGGTCAATGCACTTGGCGAGATTGTGGATGAGAAAGGGAATATCGTGGCAGGAGTGAGAACGGAAAAAGGTTTTATTCCCTCCATGGACCTCATCGACAGGCTGGACTTTGAGAAAGTAAGACGGGGTGAGAACACGACAATAGGAGTTGTGATCACCGATTTCCCTCTAAACAAAGAGATGCTTAACCGTCTTGCTGAGATTTCTCATAATGGGATAGCGAGGGCCATAAGACCCTCTCACACACCTTTTGATGGTGACATAATTTTTGCGGTATCCACATCAGAGGTTCCGGGGGAGGAGAATCCTTACAGACTTTTAAAACTCTTTGCTCTTACGGAACTCACAGTCCAGAAAGCAATTCTGGACTCCGTAGTGTAGAGGTATTTTTAAAGACGGAGAATTTATAGTCATCCGCAAAATCCCCCTTTTGTCAAAAGGGAGATACAGGGAATTCCTCCTTCCAAAATCCCCCTTGGAGAAGGGGGAAACAGGGGGATTGAATTTAAGCGGTTGACATCCCCCTTTGTCCCCCTCTAAAGAAGGGGGACTTTGGTATCCAAAATCCTACTTTGCTAAAAGGGAGAGGGGGATTTTCGATAATTTGTCATTTCCTCCTTCCGAAGGGAAACTTTAGAATTTAATGGATATTCTTATGTCCGATTCTCATGGT
>JALSOY010000078.1 GCA_026986235.1 Caldifarciminota bacterium | reverse complement strand
AAAAAGGCACTTGAAATCTACCTCAAAGTTCTGGGCGAGGAACATCCCTATACCGCTGAGACTTACGACAATCTGGGGGCTGTCTATGGAATGAAGGGCGATTATAACAGGGCTATTGAGTTCTTCCACAGGGCACTGACTGTGTTTGAGCGCAGACTCGGTGGATGCCATCCATACACAAAGAGAGTATTGAAAAATCTAAGCATGGCATACGCACATAAGGGAGATAACGAAACGGCGAAGAAACTCAAAAGAAGACTTTCTGAGTGCGCCTGAACCGTTTTGCATTCCTTTATGAGTAGCGAGGGTGTTCGAAAAATTCCCCTTTTTCAGAAGGGGGAACTAAAGGGGGATGTTTTCCGATTGAAATTCAATCCCCCTAAGTCCCCCTTCTCCTAGGGGGATTT
This sequence comes from Caldifarciminota bacterium, assembly GCA_026986235.1. Lineage (GTDB taxonomy): Bacteria > Hydrothermota > Hydrothermia > B15-G9 > WFZT01 > WFZT01. The sequence goes on along the minus strand of JALSOY010000078.1, from coordinate 3,596 downwards.
TTGAGAACCCCTATTCCTTGGAAAAAAGACTAAAAAGGGATGATAACCGTAAAATTAACTCTTTCCGCAAATTAAGAAAAATACTTTTCGAACACCCTCTGTAGTTGGTTGACAAAGTAGAGGGCTTATTTTAACATAAGGGCACTTATGAATACGAATAGTGATGCAGAAAGAATAGAGCAACTCCTGCGCACCCTTTCTTATACGGTGAAAAAGAAGGGAAGGGCTGCACTAAAGGACTTTGGTATTACAACACCTCAGTTTGATCTGATGGTAAAGATTTATTTCAACGGAGACATGACCCAGGGCAAACTTACCCAGGAACTGCATCTTGCAAAGAGCACGGTATCTGGTCTGCTTGATAGACTGGAGAGCAAGAATTTCATCAAGAGGGAAAAGGACATCAATGACAAGAGGAATGTGATAATCTCTCTGACCAACAAGGGAAACGCGGTAATCGAGCGCGTTATCGAGGAGCGGGTAAAGTTTTTGAGAAAGCTGATAAAGGATCTGGACGAGAAGGAAGTACACTCTCTGATAAATTCTCTTGAGAGGCTTGTTGCTGCAACTGAGAATCTTGTAAAGTAACCCTTCCCTCCTGCCAGGTTGACACTGGTTGACAGGGTGATTAATAATAATGCACTTAAATTGGGAGGATAGTGAGGTATGGCAAATCACAGGTCAGCGATAAAGAGGATAAGACAGGATAGGAAAAAGAGGTTGAGGAATAAGAGCTTCAAGTCGTTTATAAAGACGGTGACGAAGAAGTTTATGAAGGAAGAGGATCCACAGAAGAAGGAAGAGCTCTTGAGGGAGCTTTATTCTGCTCTTGATAAAGCAGTGACGAAGGGAATACTGCACAGGAATACTGTAGCGAGAAGAAAGAGGAAGGCTGCCCTGATTCTCAGGGCAGCGAAAGAGGGGACGAAAGAGAGTTAGGGTTGGTTGGATGAAAAGGTGGGCGGATAGCTCAGCCTGGTGAGAGCGCCTCCCTTACAAGGAGGAGGTCCCAGGTTCGAATCCTGGTTCGCCCACCAGGTATGATCAGGGAGGGGCGCGCCGCAAAGCGGCGCGCCCCTCCCTACTTCGTATAATCGTAAAACCCTTTGCCCGTCTTCCTACCAAGAAGACCCGCAGCTACCATCCTCCTCAAAAGCGGACATGGCCTGTACTTGGGATCCCCAAGATCTCTGTACATCACCTCAAGAATGAAAAGCACGACATCAAGCCCTATAAGATCGGCAAGAGCAAGTGGTCCCATTGGATGATTGGCTCCAAGCTTCATAACCTTGTCTATGTTGTCCCTGTCTGCAACTCCCTCCATCAATGCATATATGGCCTCATTTATCATGGGCATTAAAATCCTGTTCGCAACAAATCCAGGATAATCGTTAACAAGAGCAGGGTCCTTCCCGAGCCTCTTTGAAAGATCGAGGATCGTTTCTATTGTTTCATCAGATGTGAGCTGGCCTTTTACAACCTCAACGAGTTTCATTACGGGAACCGGATTCATAAAGTGCATGCCGGCAACTTTATCCGGTCTGCCCGTTACTGCACCAAGTTCTGTTATGGAAATTGAGGATGTATTGGAGGCCAGTATCACATCCGGCCTCGTAATTTCGTCAAGCTTCTTGAAAATCTCCTTCTTGAGTTCCTTATTCTCGATTACGGCTTCTACCACAAAGTCCACATCTTTGACCTGCTGGATATCCGTCGTGGGAAGAATCCTTGCAAGTGCCGCCTTTTTCTCATCCTCTGTGAGTGTCCCCTTTTTTATCTGCCTGTCCATGTTCTTTGATATGGTCTTTAGAGCCCTCTCAAGGTACTCCTCCTTTATGTCAACGAGAACGACATTATACCCGTACTGAGCAAATACATGGGCAATCCCATTACCCATGGTTCCCGCTCCAATTACTGCAACATTTTTGATCTCCATGTTGAAACCTCCTTTAAATGTTGTGCTTGCCGAAATTTTTGTAATGTCCTATGTTCTCTTTAAACCACCTGAAGGTTTCAAGTAACCCGCTTTTAAGATCGTAAACAGGTTCCCATCCAGTCAGTTTTTTTGCCTTTAAGTTGTCGCATTCAAGAACATAGACTTCACTTTTCTCCGGTCTGAAGCGGCTTCTGTCAACCTCCACTCTTGCAGGTATTCCCGAAATTTCTTCAATTATGGAAATGACATCCGCGATTGAAAAACTCTTACCCGTTCCAATGTTAACCACTTCTCCTGTAGTATTATCAGCAAGTCCGACTTTGAGGATGCCCCTTGCCGTATCTTTCACATATAGAAAATCCCTTTTCGTCGTTGTATTACCTATGGTGATTTGACCCTCGTTTACGATAAACTGACTTATAATGGTAGGAATAACCGCCCTGAGGGATTGTCTTGGCCCAAAGGTGTTGAAGGGTCTTACCACGGTTACGGGAAGATCGAAAGACCTGTAGTAAGAGAGTGACAGCATGTCAGCTGCCGCCTTGGTGGCAGCATAAGGCGATTGTGGGTTATAGGGATGATTTTCGTCTATGGGAGTGTACTTCGCTGTTCCATACACCTCACTTGTGGAGATGTGAACAAACTTAACGATTCTGTTGGACCTTAGAGCTGCATCGAGGATGTTGTTGGTTCCCTCAACATTCGTTTTTATGTATCCCTGAGGTGTCCTGTAGGAGTAGGGGATGCTTATCAGGGCTGCGAGATGAAAGATGACATCCACATGGGAAACTGCCTCACGAACACTGTCGTAATCTCTGATATCGCCCCGAAAGATTTCCACATCTCCCTCAATCCTTTCCAGCCAGCCCCATGAGTCCCTGGAGTTGTATCTCACGAAAGCCCGAACATGGAAACCCTGTTCGAGGAGGAGTTCTGTAAGGTGGGAACCTATAAAACCAGCCGCTCCTGTTACGAGTGCTTTCATGGCCTCAATTTTACATGTTTTTATGGGCTTTTATCAAGAACCCATTATAATTCCCAGAGAGATGAGTATACCCACGACGAGGTTCAGGTTAAAAGCCACCTTTATGCCGTCAGGCGAGTTCCTGACCTTCAGGTGGCCGTAAAAGACCAGGATCATGGACAGGATGATGAAGGGGTAAGAAACAATCCTTACCCTGTACCTTATAGCGCCTGCAAATACGAGGAGAAATGTAAGTATGTGAAAGATAAATGCCACGCGTTTTGCAAATTCAGGACCGTATCGGGCCGGTACGCTGCCAAGATTTTCCCTTCTGTCAAAGTCAATATCCATAATGCTGTAAATAATATCAAATCCGGCTACCCAGAATACAACAGCGAGCATAAACTCCCAGGGGACGAGAGTGAAAATTTTAAGTATATCAGCGTATCTGTCTCCCAGCACGCCGAAGCTGCCACCCAGAACCACGAGGGCAAGTACGAATCCGAGGTGTATGTGAGGCCAGTTATGGATCCTTTTGGCATAGGGGTAACTCATGGCAAAAAACCAGGGGAGAGGTGACATTTTGAAACTCGGATTGTTTAAAAAGTAGGCGGAAAGGAAGTAGATGACGGATCCGGCAATAACAAGTAAATATGCTGTTTTCACACTCACTTTTCCCGTCACAAGTGGCCTCCT
>JALSOY010000077.1 GCA_026986235.1 Caldifarciminota bacterium | reverse complement strand
ATACATCCATCTCTCTTACCTGCGTACAGAGGTGCGGCTCCCATTGAAAGGGCAATGATGAATTGTGAAAAACTTACAGGTGTCTCCCTGATGGTGATGGACGAAGGGCTGGACACAGGCCCCATTGTGGATCAGGTCAGGGTTGATATTGGAGAGGAGGAGGTAAAAACAGAACTCATGGAGAGGCTTGCCAGATTAGGTGTTGAACTCACGATAAAAAATATTGAGCCTTTAAAGAAGGGTGAGAGGAGGCCTGTGCCCCAGTCTGGTGCCCCTTCTTATGCTTCAAAGATAAAAAAGGAAGAACTCTACATAAGCTGGGAAGATGAGGCTCTAAAAATCAAGTGCCGGATAAACGCACTTTCCTACAGGCCCGGTGCAAGGGGTAAACTTGGGGACCTTGAACTAAAACTTCTCAGGGCACGACTCTCCGACAGGAGGGGAGGAAGGCCGGGCAGGATTCACACAGAAGGGGAGAGACTTTTTGTAGAGGCAAAGGATTTACAGGTGGAGATTCTTGAACTTCAGCCACCGGGAAAGAGAATCATGAGTACGCGGGACTTTTTGAGGGGGTACGGCAGGAAACTCCAGACGGTTTGATGTTTCCTGACTTAAAACTTACCATTTAAGCGATGAAAGAGGGATACGAGATAATCATTGTCACAAAGAAACGGGTGATAAATAAATTTATCCCCACCTGGCTTTTCAAGTTTTTTGTATTTACCGGTATTTTAACTGCATCCATAGTTGCAGGTGCCATATTTGTTCACTACAGGTACATAAAAACTGAAAGAAGGCTTCAAACCGTTATGGCGGAGAACAGAAGACTTAAAAAAGAGAATGAAAAGATCGTTGTTCTTGAGAAAAAACTCAGGGAGATGTCGGAATTCAGGAAGAAGGTTGAGAACATGCTCGGTGTCCAGAACGCCCCACCTCCATTTGATGTGGAAAAACTCGCTTCTCAGGTAGAAACCAGGGGAAGCAGAAATCCTGTTAAGAGGGAGTCGAGGATCAAGGCATCAGGTCCCATTGAAAAGGAGATTGAGAAGGCGGAAAGGGAAAACATTTATACTCCCTATGGAATGCCCGTTAAGGGTATATTAACACGGGGTTATACAGCCTCTCACAGAGCCGTTGACATAGCGGCTCAGACCGGTACCCCTGTAATTTCACCTGCAAACGGGATCGTGGTAAAAGTGACCTACAATAAAAGGTTTGGTAACCTTGTTGTGGTCTCTCACGGTGACATATACAGGACAGTCTATGGACACCTTGAAAAGGTATTCGTAAAACCCGGTGACATAGTAAAAAAGGGTGACCTTATAGGACTTGTCGGCAATACGGGCCTTTCTACAGGTCCCCACCTCCATTATGAGATCTGGAAAAACGGAAGACCCGTAAATCCCTTGAACTACATCAGCTTTCCAGGATGAAAGTATTCAGGGCCAGGCACGCTTTCATAGATGGTAGATTTGTTGAAAATTACATTTTTGCCGTTGAAAACGGTTTTTTTGTAAAGCCGCCGGAAAATTCCCTGCCAGATGAGGAACTTGGCACTGTGGTCCCCGGATTTATCGATGCTCACACCCACATGTGGCAGTATGGTATTTTTGTTTCAAGGCCAAACCTCAGAGATACGAAGAGCATTGATGAGGCTCTCCTTTTTATTTCCGAGACCCTGAAGGGTGGGGGGTACTCTCCACCTGTGATATTCGAGGAATTCGATCAGAGTCGCTGGAAAGAAAATCGGTTTATCACCAGAAAAGAGCTTGATTCTGTGACCGGAGACATCCCCGTAATCCTCAGGAGGGTTTGTGGCCACATTGCAATTGCTAATTCAGCGGCCTTAAAGCTCCTGCCTCGAAGAACTCCCGGAGTTGATGGAAAGACCGGTCTTTTGATCGAAGAAGTTCCCCTTAAGATAAACGAGTACTTTCCTCCTCAATTTGAGGAGATCAAACTCGGCATACTTACGGCACAGGAGGAGATGCTTTCCCTGGGAATTACCTCCGTACACGAATTCGGCAACTCCAGGGTTTTCAGGGCCTATCAGGAACTTGATACTGCCGGTCTCCTGAAAATCAGGGTTTACTTTAACTTTTATCTTGAAGAAATGGACAAATTGGAGAAAATGGGAATCCTGTCCTCTTTTGGTAACGAAAGGCTGAGAATCGGAGGAATAAAGGTTTTTGCCGACGGATCAGTTGGAGGCAAAACAGCCTCGTTCTTTCAAAACTATGTTGGAGAAAAAACTGCGGGCAAACTTTTTTACGATGTAAACCTTATGGGTAGTATCGTTAGAAGGGCACAGGAGGCGGGCTTACAGCTCCTCATCCATGCAATAGGTACGAGGGCAATAAGGACCGTACTTCATGCATTCAAGGATTATCTACCGGGTGGAAATCATCTGAGGCACAGAATTGAACACTTTGAGTTTCCTGAAGATTACGACATCAAACTTGCCCGTGCAATGGGAATCCTGATATCTTCACAGCCAAACTTTGTGAAAAGATGGGGCGGACCTGATGGTATGTACAGGCATTATCTCGGTGAAAACAGGTGGAAACTGAACAATCCATTTAAAAAGATGCTCCTCAACGGCTTGAAAGTCGCCTTTGGTTCAGATGCCATGCCGCCCTCTCCCTCTTACGGGATCTCCGGCGCTGTGGGTCACCTCATCGAGGAATACGCCATTACATTTGAGGAGGCGATGAACCTCTATACAGGACAGGGTGCATATTTTTCATTCGAGGAGCACATAAAGGGAGAAATTAAACCGGGGATGCTTGCTGACTTCGTGGAAATTGATGGCGCAAAAGAAGGATTTAAAGTTCAATCAACATTTATAAACGGTACCAGGGTTTCCGGATGAGACTTCAGCTTCTCATAGACCTCAAGTCCCCTTTTTATGACCTCAAGGGTTTTCTCAGGTGGTGAGAACAGTTTGAGATCTTTGGTCTCCACCCATGCAAGGTCCTCTATATCTGAATCTGGTGCCGCTTCACCTGATTTGTATTCGAGGAGGAAGTCCACAATAACATAGTGGAAACGAACTCTTTTTGAATCTCTGAAAATCTGATCGAAGATCTCTATTACCCCAAAGGGTTCTGCGATTATTCCACACTCTTCTTTAATTTCACGGACTATTGCGTCTTTGATAGTTTCTCCTATTTCCACGGCTCCACCTGGTAATGTCCACACCCCTTTAAGTGGTTCTTTCCCGCGTTTAACGAGGAGGAAACTGGTTCCCTTAACGACAAGTCCACTAACGGATATTACAGGTATCGAAGGATATTCCCGCGACATGGAAAAATTTTAAGGCAGTTTTCAGGAAGTAAACAGTGTAAGCCACCCCCTCCAGAGTAACTCTATTCGCAGCCTATTTTAAGTACCTCGAGAGTTTCACAGGTGAGTGCACCTCTTGCAAGATCGTTGTCTTTCTGGAAATTGATTACCGCTTCGTATGTCATTTTACCAAATATACCGTCAATAGGTCCTTTGTAGTACCCTCTTTTCTTAAGTTCTTTCTGAAGCTCGATGATCTTTTCTCTGCTCATATTGGTTTTACAGAGGACTCTGACCCAGTCGTACTTTCCGGGTTTTACGAGAACTCTCTTTGTAACCCATCTGTATTTGGGCTCAACCTTCACGGTTTCCACTCTTGCAGGTTCAACGAGGATTTTGACTTTTTCAGTTTTGTACTCTGCCGGGATCTTTACAATCTTTACCTCCGGGGGTTTAACCATAACCCTTTTCTTAATCTTTTTGTAAACTGGAGGAATCGGGACCTTCTTTGTAACCGGTGGCTCAACCATAACTTTTTTCTTTATTTTTCTGTACTTTGGAGGGATCTCGACGAGACACATAATGTCACCGGTATTGGGATCATACTTCTTCGCGATAGCTGCGGGCAAAAATCTTTCACCACGCTTCCACACAGTATGAGCAGGTTCAACGAGGACAGAGTCAATAACCCATTTGTACTTCGCAGGTCTTACAACGACG
>JALSOY010000076.1 GCA_026986235.1 Caldifarciminota bacterium | reverse complement strand
GATTGCCACATTGGCTGCCACAGTCGATTTTCCAACTCCACCTTTACCACTACCGATTGCAAAAATGTGCTTGACACCAAGTATCTTACCTTTCCCTGATTCATCCGTGAGTCTCAGCTTTGGAGGTTCAATTTTCTTCTTGCCCTCGATTTTAATCGTTACGAGATCAATTCCATCAATCTGCAGCAGGGCATGCCTCGCCTTTCTCCTGAGTTCATCTGCATTTGCCCCCATTGGTACACTCAGAACAAAACTCACCTTGTTCCCTTCTATGGAGACATCCTTTACAAGGCCAAGGGAAACTATGTCCTTTCCTGTTGTTGGCTCAATTACCTCTTTGAGTTTTTCAAAAACCAGATCCATTTTTCCCATATTTTCTTAACCTCCGTAATTTAAATTGGGGTTAAGGATAAAATAATTTACCAAAAAGGTCAACTTTTAATGTTTTTTTAAGAGGTGATCATCCCCCTTAGTCCCCCTTCTGAAGAAGAGGGATTTTTGTCTCGTAGAATCTCCCTTGGTGAAGGAGGATTTCTCGTCTCCCAAAATCCCCCTTGGAGAAGGGGGAAACAGGGGGATTGAATTTCAGGCGGTTGACTCCCCCTTCTTGTGAAGGGAGATTTTTCGAACAGCCCAACTTTTGTGGGTCCCCTGTACGGCGCCGTGAAATTATGTGGTTGAAAAAGTGGAGTTTTACGGCTAAACTTTTTAAAAATTGGAGGATGAACTATGAAAACAATTGTGGTTCTTGTAAAGGAAGTTCCAGATCCAGCCGGACTTGGTGTTTCAAAATCGAAAGCGCAGATTTTTGAAAGGGAAAAAAGGATTATAAATCCTGCGGATAGGTTTGCCCTTGAGCTCGCACTACAGTTAAAGGACAGAGGACTTGCAAGGGTTGTTACCGTGTCTGTTGGCTCCCACTCCACATCTGGCACCCTGAAAGAGCTTTACGCACTTGGAGCGGACGAGGTCATACTAATCGTCACCAGGAATGAACTTTCCAGAAACCAGATAGCATCTGCAATCTCTAACTACCTTCTGAAGATTGACTTTGATATTGTTCTCGCAGGTAGTTATTCTACCATAAACAACCTCGGTGAAGTGCCACAGAGGGTTGCTGCTGAGCTGAAACTGCCGTTCAAGAGTGAAATTTCGTCAGTAGAGAACCTGGAAGAGAAGTTCGTTGCAACGGTGAAACCTGAGTTCAGCAGGCCCCGGAGACCATCGGCAAAAATGATCCTCCTCGCCAGGAAAAAAGAGGTAAGGGCTGTCGAGCTTGATTTTGAACTTCCTCCTGCCGATGTAATGAGGTTGTCAACTGAGCTCCCCTGATGGAGCCAGTTTACATCAAAACCTTTGAATCCGGGAGATTAAAAGAGAAGGTAGAAGAAGCCTTTGAACTTCTTTCCCCCTGTGTGGTATGTCCGGTCGCCTGTCGTTCTGATAGATTTCGGGAAAAAGGTGACTGTGGTGTGGGAAGGTATGCTATTCTCTCGTCCTACGGTGCGCACTTTGGAGAGGAACCTGTACTTGTGGGGAAAAATGGCTCTGGAACGGTGTTCTTTGGCGGGTGTAACCTCCGATGCGTGTACTGTCAAAACTACGATATCAGTCAGCTGAGATGGGGAACTGTTGTTGACGCACACACCCTTGCAAAAGTTTTTATTGAAATACAGAGAAAGGGATGTCACAATCTTAACCTCGTCTCTCCCACCCATGTTGTACCCCAGATACTCGAGGCTTTACTTATTGCTGTTGAGAAAGGTTTCAGTTTGCCGCTGGTTTATAACACCGGAGGTTACGACCACATCAGAGTGCTCAGGATACTTGAGGGTGTCGTTGACATATACATGCCAGACACAAAGTATGGAGACTCAAAAAACGGTATTAAGTACTCAGGTGTGCGAAATTACTTTGAAGTCAACAAAAGAAATCTTCGTGAAATGCACAGACAGGTGGGTGATCTCGTTGTTGAAGACGGACTTGCAAGGAGGGGACTCCTCATCCGTCACCTCGTTCTCCCCAACGGAATTTCAGTTTCACAAAGGATCATCGATTTTATCGCAGAAGAAATATCAAAGGATAGCTGGGTTAACATCATGGACCAGTACTATCCTACCTACCGTGCCTTTGAGTTCCCTGAACTGTCGAGAAGGATAAATCGTGAAGAGTACCTGGAAGTTGTAAATTACGCTTTAAAAAAGGGAATCCATCGAGGAATCCCTTTTGACTACATCAGTTGAGGAGAAATTAGATCTCTTTCAGGATTTTATCGACCACACTGAAAGGTGTTTCTTTGCCCGAGATCACATTATCAACGCATCTATCGATAAGATCCCGCCACCTGCTTGACATGAAGTACTTGTTCCAGAGTTTTTCCTTAATTGACTCTGTGATTTCTCTTTTGATTCTTTCGCGCCTCTTCCTGGCAAGTATTCCCTTTTCTTTTAAGTATTCGTAGTGCCTGAAGATTGCCTCAATGAGCTCGTCTATCCCTTCCCCTCTGGTGGCCACTGTCCTGATCACGGGAGGTTTCCAGTCTTTTTTTGAGTTACTCATGGAAAGAACGGTGCGTAGTTCCATCTCAAATTTCTTAGCACCTTCCCTGTCGAATTTATTAATGACGAATATATCGGCAATTTCCATTAGTCCCGCCTTCATGGCCTGGATGGAGTCGCCTGATTCGGGTACGAGGGTGACGACGACTGTGTCGGAGGCGTTCATTATGTCAAGTTCAGACTGGCCCACACCCACGGTTTCGATGATGATAATTTCAGAGCCAAAGGCATCGAGAAGATCTGCCACAGCAACTGTGGATTCAGATAGCCCTCCCAGACTGCCCCTGGAAGCGAGGCTCCTTATAAATATCCCCCTCTTCATTGATTCATACATTCTGTATCTATCACCAAGGAGTGCACCACCTGTAAAGGGAGATGAAGGGTCAACTGCGATGATGGAAACCCGTTTCCCCAGGTCGTGCAGTTTTGATGCGAGATTGTCCACAAGGGTGCTTTTACCGGCCCCCGGAGGCCCTGTAATGCCTATTCTATAGCCCGTTCCCACATTCTTGAAAATTTTTGAAAGGATGTAATCCCTGGATTCAGGGTCGTTTTCAACCAGACTGATGAGTCTTGACAGGGATCTTACATTGCCGCGGGAGAAATTTTCAAGAAGGTCTTCAATTCGGGACATCTTCAGAGAGTGCCGGGGGCGGGACTTGAACCCGCACGGGATTAGCTCCCACATGGCCCTCAACCATGCGCGTCTGCCAATTCCGCCACCCCGGCGAATCGAAGTTTAGTATAATTTTCCGTAATAATATTGTCAAGAAGGCGAACCGTCCCCTTTCGCCTTTAACTCTTCTATCAACCTGCTGAGCTTTTCAACTTTCAACCCTTCGAGCCTCTGATCGTTCATTAACACCGCAGGTGCCCTGTCGCCACAACCGATACACTGAACGATTTCGTAAGAAAATAGACCATCAGGAGTAACCTCGTTTTCCCTGACTCCAAGTTCCCTGTTGAAGTAGTGAACCAGATCAAGTGCGCCATTTATCATGCATGTAAGGCCCGTACAGATCTGAAAATGATACTTACCCACGGGTTTTAGTTTAAAAAACTGGTAAAAACTTGCAACTGAAATCACATGGTCAAGGGAAATGTCGAGTTCCTCAGCCACAAGCTTTGCCCCTTCTTCATTCACATATCCATACTCTTCGACAACTCTGTGCAATGCGGGGATCAACGCAGTCTTGCCTTTCTTAAATTCCTCTTTTATTTTCCTTATATCCTCTCTTAACTTTTCCATCAGTATGGCCCTGGCAATTCGACATCTGCCCTGAGAGGGAAATCCTTTCTCAGGGGGTGACCGGGGAAGTCATCCCACAGCAGAATCCGCCTCAGGTCAGGATGTCCTTCAAACTTTATGCCAAACATGTCGTACACTTCTCTTTCAAGCCATCCGGCTCCTTTCCAGAGCTGTGTCACACTTCTCAAACTCTCTCCATCGTTAATCGGAACCTTTACACGCAATCTCTCCTTTGAGTTCAGTGAGTACAGGGAGTAAACCACTTCGAATCGTGGATTCTTCGGGTACCAGTCAACAGCGGTGACATCCACGAGAAAGTCTATTGAAAACTCTGTCCTCAGGTAGCTAAGGAACTCTATATTTTTATCGGGCCTTATGACAATCGTGAGCTCTCCTCTGAACTCCTTAATTTCAAGAATGTCGTCGCCAAAATCTTTCTTTATTTTTTCAATATCGATCATGGTAGTTACTCCAGTTGCAGACCGCCCTTGAACCACACATATAAAAGGCCGATAAATAGGATCAAGACGAAAAATCCCATCTCGATCAAACCAAGTAATGCAAGCTTTTTGACCAGTACAGCCCAAGGAAACAGGAAGGCAACTTCCACATCGAAAAGGAGAAAGAGGAGTGCAACGACAAAGAATCTAACTGAGTACCTGCCGGGCTTCAGTCCCTCGGTTCGTATTCCACACTCATAGGGTTCGTCCTTTGCCTGATTTCTGGATTTTGGACCGAATATCGCTGAAAGCACGATAATACCAAGAGAAACAATGAGACCGGCGAGGAGCATTAAAACTACTGGTAGATATTTATCAAGCATAGTGCCTGAATTATAGCCACAAACCTTTCGTTATGTCAATTTCACGGCCGGAGGCTGTACGAAAAATTCTTTTTTAAAGGAGAGCTTTAGAAACCCGAATCTCCTTTTGCATGAGGGAGAATAAAAAGGGGATCCATACAGCTAAAATTTCAATCCCCCTGTTTACCCCTTCTCCAAGGGGGATTTTGAGAGAAAAAATCCCCCTTCACCAAGGGGGATTGTGGGAGAGGATGATCCCCCTTCACCAGGGGGACTTTGGTGACCTTGATCCCCCTTCTGAAGAAGGGGGATCAAGGGGGATGCCTACCTCTTAAATTTAAATCCCCCTGTTTCCCGGGGGATACTAACCTCTTTTTTAACTACTGATGTACATGTCCGTGATCAATCTCTTCCGCAGTTGCATCCCTTATGCCAACTATTTTTACATGAAAATGCAATGTCTGTCCTGCAAGCGGATGGTTAAAATCCACCACTACAGATTCTTCACCCACTTCTTTTATGTAAAAGGGGACACTGTTCCCATCTCCAAAGTCAGCATAAAATTTCATCCCCACCTCTATGGGGTTGTCTCCAAAGGCTGACCTTGGTATCTCCTGGATGGCATTTTCATCAAACTCTCCGTACGCTTCTGTAGGTGGCACAACAATATCCTTTTCTTCCCCGATACTCATACCTTCCATACCCTTTTCCAGCCCCGGTATAAGCTGTCCTGCTCCATGCAGATAGACGATGGGGTCACCGGGATTCTCGTCTATTACTTCCCCTGAGTCGAGTCTCAATGTGTACTCGACACTCACTACCTTGTTCTTTTCTACTTTTTGATCTGACATTACAAATTCCTCCTTAAAAAGTTACCCTCTGACTATAACCTTTTTCCCTGCAAAAGTCAATTTTTATGACAAAGTCTTGAAAATTTGGGAGAAGGGTTTTAATATCACCATAAAAGTTATAAAAGGAGGTGCTGAAAATGCCATGTCGTAAGAAAGCAAAGGACCCAAATGCCCTTGATGAAATACAGAAGAGGATACTGAGAGCTCTGAGCGAATTTTCTGAGCCTGCTGGATGTAAAGAAATAGCGGAAAAGGCCGATCTCCCCACACCAAAAGTTACAGGTAAACTCCGCGGCCTCAAAAATAGAGGCCTCGTTGAAAGCCCGGTAAAGGGCAAGTATGTGATCACAGAAGAGGGGAAGAAACTTATCGCCTAAAAACTATCCCATCAAGGGCTTTTCTCGCCCTTGATGGGAATTTTTATTTTTGTGATCGGCTTTTTCTCTTTCCCTTTTTCACCATTCCAGAAAAGCCAATCGTCAGAAGTATCAGACCTATTATATAAACAGGCCAGTTGAATCCTGAGGGTACAAGGCCGATAAACCCCTCCTTCCCTTCGTATCTCATGGTTTTTATAGAAATTTCAAGAAACGCGTATAGGTCGAAGACGGCACCAATGAGGGTGGATCCAATGGCTTTCAAACTCAAGACCGGGTCTCGTTCCAGAAGGAGAAAGTAACCCGGGACAATCGTAAAGATCAGGGCGATCAGTACAGGGGTTATAACAGGTCCAAACCATGGAAGTGGAATTAAAAACAGTATGTCCCATTCGAGGAGACTTCCCGGCCATCCAATTGTCAGGTAAAGCCAGACATAGTAAAAGATGTCCCACACACCCCAGGTGAAGAGAAATCCCATAAGCCCCTGCCTGTAGTTTTTCGTAGCTGCCATCCCGACTGCAAAAAGCATTACGAGGGTGGAAATTTCTCTACCAAGCTCGATGTAAAGATCAAACGAGGAAAATGTTCTTGCAGGGAAAATCTCAATTATGTTTGCAGGATAGTAGAGCTCCCTCAGGTATATTACGACAGCCGCCTCGACAAATGCCATGGCAACGGAGAATAAAAAGAGGTAAAAGACTCTCTTAAAACCTTTCATGGGAACCTCCTGTTTGTGTCTATTATAAAATTTAAACGCATGAAATTTCACCTAAAAATACAATCCCCCTGAATCCCCTTCACCAAGGGGGACTTTGAGAGAGGATGATCCTCCTTCACCAAGGGGGATACAGGGGGATTGAATTTCAATCGGTTAGCATCCCCCTTAGTCCCCCTTCTGAAGGAGGGGGATCATCGTCTCGTAAGATCCCCCTTTGCTAAAAGGGGGATTGAGGGGGATTCTGGTTCAATCGGAAAACATCCCCCTTTAGTTCCCCTTCTGAAGGAGAGGATTTTTCGAGTACCCTCAGATCGTGTTTGACAGATAAATTGACCCGTAATACAATATTGGGCATGAGCTCCTTAATTATTGCCATTTTCGTATTACTCATCGTAGGCATAGGTTACTGGATCTACCATACATCCACGAAGATCGTTGTCGTTGAAAAGGCAGGTCAGGTATTCACTGCAAGAAGAGTGTACATCCAGCCCAGGGTGATCCTGCCCGTTGTGGTCCTCATCCTGGCCTTATTTCTCGTTGTGAGTATTCGGGTGATACCCGTAGGTCACGCAATGGTGAAATTTAATGTCGTCACCAAACGGTTCTCTGTGTCAGGTGAGGGGATAACAGTTGTTCCTCCATTCATTTACAGGACTTACATTTACGACATGAGGCGGCAGGAATACACGATGTCTGCCAGAAAGGGTGAGGGTAAGAGGCCGAATATAGATGATTCCCTGTGGTCCCCCACAAAGGAAGGTTTGCAGGTTGGGATTGACCTGACCGCATGGTACAGGATCAACCCTGATAGCCTTGTAAAGGTACACAGGAAGATAGGGCCTGATTACGATGAAAAGGTCATAAGACCCGCTATAAGGTCGGTTGTGAGACATGTAATCTCCGAGTATCCAATTATGGATGTGTATTCGGCAAAGAGGCGTGAGATTCAGGAAGAAATACTGAAGCGTGTTAAAGGACTCCTCGAGCCTGACGGTTTTATCATTGAGGAAATAGTTCTGAGGGATGTGCACTTCACTCCTGATTTTGCCAAAGCGATTGAAGAGAAACAGATTGCGCAGCAGGAAGCTGAAAGGATGAAGTATGTTCTGCAGAAAGAGCAGCTTGAAGCTGAGAGGAAAAAGATTGAGGCCGAAGGTAAGGCCAGGGCGATAGAGATCGTTTCGAAAAAACTGAAGGAGAATCCGGAGTACATTAAGTATCTGTATGTTGACAAAATTTCTGACAAGATCAGCGTCATAATTTCAGATCAGGGGACGATACTGAATCTCGGCGATGTATTGAAAAAGGGTAAATGAGAAAGTCTCTGATTTTCCTCGTAGCCGTTACCTTGGGGTTTTTATTCCTTTTTCATGTTACAGGAAGCAGAGGTGAAGCCCCGGGATCCTGCGAGGCAAGGGCTGTCCTGGACGACCGGTACTTCAAAGTTGCCCTCGACAGGATAAACAGGGCGAGGAAGACCATCGATCTCATGATGTTTGAACTTGTTTATTATCCTGGAAAGCACGGACCGACCAACAGACTCATAGAGGCACTTGCCAGTGCCAGAAACAGGGGTGTTAGAGTAAGGGTAATTATGGAAGGTGGTGAGAGCTATCTTGGCAGTAGATTTACAAGGAAGGTTACCAGGACACAGAGAATTTTAAGTGACCTGGGCATTGATGTTCATTACGACCGGGATGGACAGACCATGCATTCAAAGCTTTTGATTATCGATTCTCTCTGGGTTCTCGTTGGCTCAACCAACTGGTCGTACTACAGTTTAACCAGAAACCGCGAGGCAAATGTGTTGATCAGGTCAA
The DNA here is from genome assembly GCA_026986235.1 of Caldifarciminota bacterium. GTDB lineage: Bacteria > Hydrothermota > Hydrothermia > B15-G9 > WFZT01 > WFZT01. The sequence continues at coordinate 6,791 of JALSOY010000076.1, read as the reverse complement.
AGGACCTTGCGCTCAGTTTTACGAGGTACTTTGAGAACACATGGCGTTAGAGAACTTCATAAGGACTTGCTATTCTGCCGAGTAATGCGGAGGCTGCTGCCACCTCTGGAGATGCAAGAAACACCTTTCCGTACCCCTGTTTACCCGGAAAGTTCCTGTTGGCAGTTGAGACCATGACCTCTCCGTGGCCTGTCATTCCTATGTGCCCCTCGGCACATCCTCCACAACTCGGGTTGGCAATAATTGCCCCGGCGTCGTACAGATCTTTTAACACACCTTTAAAAAGTAGATTACCCCATACCCTTTTCGTGGCAGGAACAATTTCCAGCTTTACCCCTGGATGAACCCTTTTCCCCTTTAAAATTCTGGCCACTGACTCAATATCTTCCTCTCTGCCGTTTGTGCATGATCCTACGAAGACCGTGTCAACCCTGACATCTTTGAGATCGTCCACATCGTAAACATTAGCAGGGTGGGGTGGGGCAGCGACCTGGGGCACAAGACCGTCAATGTCAATTTCTATTTCCTTCTCGTAAACGGCGTCACTGTCAGCTACAGGATATTCGAAATCTTCTCCGGTATATTTTTTCAGATCTTCAAAGAACCTGTCACCCGGGGGCATGAATCCTATGATCCCCGCCATCTCGGTTACCATACTTGCAAGCGTTATCCTCCCTGCCAGTCCCATATCGTCAAAAACCTCTCCGTAGAATTCAATAGCCCTGCCGAGGGCCTCTTTCGTGCCAATTTTCCTTAAAATGTATAAAGTGAGGTCCTTGGCACTTACAGGATAGTCAAACTTACCTTTGAGTGTGATTTTTATGGTTTCTGGAACCTCGAACCAGGTCTTTCCTGTTTTAAACACGAAGGTTATGTCAACATCTCCCATCCCCTGGCCGAAAGCTCCAAGAGCGCCGAGGATATTGTAATGGCTGTCTGTTCCCACGGCAGTGGAGAAAGGTTTTACGATGCCTTCCTCGAAGAGAACATGAGATCCTATGCCTGAATCCACATCAAACACCTTTATGCCGTGCTTTTTCGCAAAATCACGGCATATCTGCTGGTTCTCTGCATACTTTATGGTTTTTGGCGGTGCAACAAGGTCGAAAGTGAAAAAAGTCCTGGAAGGGTCGTCCACCGGGGTATCGTCGTACTCCCTTTCATAGTTTTTAACAACATTTGGACCACCAAAGTCCCTTGCGCTTCTTACATCTATGTCTATCCAGACAATGTCACCAGGCTTGATGTCCTTTTCTTCTGAATGCCTCTGGAAAATTTTTTCAACAATAGTTCCCATTCCTCGATCTCCTTTTTGTTAAATTATGAAGGATTTTACGCGAAGGTTCACCTCCGGATGCAGGATAATTCTTTAGATTTCGGCTAATCCCGAGGTTCCTCCAGACTTGTGTGTGGCCAGACCGGCTGTTCAATTCCAAACTGAATTCTGTAGAGATGGTAGTAAAACCCCTTCTTTTCCATCAGTTCTTCGTGCTTCCCCTCTTCTATGATCCTGCCTTTGAAAATTACTATAATTCTATCCGCCCTTCTGATGGTTGAGAGCCTGTGAGCGATTACTATTGAAGTTCTGCCAGAAAGGATTTTCTCCGTTGCTCTCTGTATTACGGCCTCTGTTTCAGAGTCAACGCTCGATGTGGCCTCATCAAGGATCAAAATTGCAGGATCAAATGCCAGTGCCCTTGCAAATGCAATTAACTGCCTTTCACCAAGTGAAAGATTGGCTCCTCTCTCACCTATTTCGTACTTTTCAATTAATCTTTTCAAAATTCTCTCAGTTCCTATCATTCTCAGGGCCTCTTTTACCCTGTCTTTGTCTATATCCTTATTCCACAGTCTGACATTTTTCGCAAGGTCTCCTGAGAAGAGGAATACATCCTGAAGGACGAGGGCAAAGTTGCTCCTGTATGCCAGAATGTCGTATTCCTGTGCGTTGATTCCATCAACGACAACTTCCCCTTTCTGAGGAGAGTAGAATCTGAGGAGGAGGTTTATAATCGTCGATTTCCCGGATCCAGTAGGACCCACTATTGCAAGCGTTTCTCCGGGTTTCACTTCAAAGGACACATTTTTCAAAACATAGTTTTCGTCGGAATAGGCGAACCAGACATTTTTGAATTGTATGTGCCCCTTGAGTTTTTTCCTTACCCTGCCCCTGTTTTCCTCCACAGGTTCGTCAAGAAGCTTGAAGATCCGCTCAGAAGCCGCCATAGCTGACTGCAGTATGTTGTACTTTTCCGCAAGATCCATGATGGGTTTGAAGAGCTTTTCCACATATGTCAAAAAGGCGACCAGTGCTCCGAATGTTATGGCACTCTTTATCAACTGTCCGCCTCCGTACCACAACACAATTGCGACTCCAAGTGAGTTAAATATGTCAATAATTGGCCTGAAAACGGCAAAAACCAAAAGCTGTCTGATATTGGCTCTGTACAGGTCGTGGTTTATCTTTTTGAAATTTTCAAACATCTTTGATTCCTGTACGAAGAGTTTAATTATCCTTATACCTGAGATGCTCTCCTGCAAAAAGGCGTTTATCCTGGCGATTTTTTCCCTGACATCTCTGAAGGCTTCTCTTACCTTGACCCTGAAAATGTAGGTAACCAGGGTAATGAGAGGAGAAAGTAACAGAACCATAAGGGTGAGCCTTACATTCATTTTTAGCATTACGACAAGAATGCCTCCTATGAGAAGGAAATCCTTAAAGAGGTAAATCAGGACAGAGGTGAAAAGTTCATTTATGGCCGCCACATCGTTGGTTGCACGGGTAACGATCCTGCCGACGGGATTTTTGTTAAAAAAATCTACAGGGAGGCGGAAGATGTGTCTCATTATGTCCATCCTCAAATCGTACATGGCAAGCTGACTCATGTACTGAAGAATGTACACCTGAGAGAATGTCAGAATGAGGTTAATTATGAGAAGTAATAGAAAAACGAGTGCCACGATTTTTACGCCCCTCAGATCTTCTTTCCTTAAAATGTAAACATCCCGTGCAGGGATTTTCCTTAAATTCCCGTATGAGATGATAACCTTATTTTCTTCACGCAGAAAGAGATTTTTGTACTTTTTTACAATGGCTTCTATCTCAGCTTTCCTCTCTCCTTTTATCTTTTCAAGGTCAATGAACAGGTATCTTTCTTTTGAAAGGATATTTTTCCTGATGAGGGCCTCTCTATCCCACCTCTTCAGCTTCGATTCGTCGATAAAATCCCTGCCACCGACAGTTACAAACGGATTTTCGTATTTTTTAAGTATTTCTGCAGCCTCGTCTTTCAGCCTGATTTCTCGAAACCTCAGAATGATGAAGCGGTCTATGCCGATCTTCGTAAGATAAGGAAATGAGACCTCAAGGGCTGAGATAAGTATCAAAAGCATGAAGGATACCGAGATGTATTTCGTGTAGGGTTTCAAGTATCCTATCAGCCTTTTAAAAATTCTTGAGTCGTAAACCTTTCCGACGACATCTCCCGTGATACCGTCAAAGTGGCCTCTCATTTCCCTTCTCCATTTATCAGTTCTTCAAAACGCTGCATTTCGTAGAAGTCGTAGTATATACCCTGAAGTTTCAGAAGTTCTTCGTGTGTACCGGCTTCAACGATCTCGCCGTTGTCGAGAACGAGGATGAGGTCCGAATCCATAACAGCTGAAACCCTGTGAGAAATTACGATGCTCGTCCTGGTTTCCATGAACTCTCTCAGATTGGAAAGGATCAGGGACTCTGTCTCTGAGTCCACCTGAGATAGGGCGTCGTCAAGTATGAGGATTGCAGGATCAACGAGGAGGGCGCGAGCAATGGCTATCCTCTGTTTCTGACCACCTGATAGTGTTATTCCTCTTTCACCAATTACCGTATCGTATCCATCAGGAAATTCCATGATTTCGTCGTGAATACCCGCTATTCTGGAGACCTTAATTATCTCCTCGTCTGAGGCGTCACGGCCAAATGCTATATTTTCCTTTATGGTTGCTGAAAATAAAAACCCATCCTGGGGCACATAACCAATGGATTTTCGGAGATGTAACAGTGAGTAATCGTTAACATCCACACCGTCAATGAACACGGTACCGGGAGGTGGCTTGTAAATCCCCGGGATCAGAAGTACGAGTGTACTTTTTCCGGAGCCTGTACGCCCCATTATCCCCAGTTTCATACCCTTTTTCAGGGAAAATGATATATTTTTTAATACGGGTTCCCCGTCGTAGCTGAAAGAAAGGCTCTTGAATTCAATGTCACCTCTGATTTCTTTTTTAACACTACCTGTCACTTCAGGAGGTTCGCTCATGATCTTTTTTATCCTTTTCATGGAGGCAGCTCCACGCTGAACGATGTTTGTTGCCCATCCTATGGCTATCATGGGCCAGACCATCATTCCGAGGTAATAGTTGAAGGCCACGAATTCACCGATTGTAATCCGGTTCAGAATGACATCCTTACCGCCGGCAAAGAGTGTTATTGCAGTAGTGAGTGTTGCAAAAAACATGATGAGAGGGTGGAAGAGGCCAAATATTTTAACGAGTTTCATGTTGGTTTTAACAAAATCACTGTTTATTTTCGAAAATTCCTCAACAGCACCCTTTTCCTGGGAAAATGCCTTAATTACCCGAATGCCACTTACATATTCTCGGACTGTTTCTGTGAGGACTGAAAATGCATGCTGAACTGCTTCGAAGCGTTTATGGATTAATTTACCAAACCTCAGGACAACGAAAGAGAGGAGCGGCATGGGAATCATCGCATATAGAGTAAGCAGGGGTGAGATGGAGATCATAGCAATGAGAGAAAATGTTGATATGATAATGATGTCAGTAGTTGCAACAACACCGAGACTCGAGGCCATACGGACGGCATCAAGGTCGTTGGTTGCATGAGCCATGAGGTTACCTGTTTTTACACGCATGAAAAATCTTGCAGGAAGTTTTAAAATATGGTTATAAAGTTCGTTCCTGATTCTTTCTTCAATTAGCCTGCCTGTTCTTATAATAAACCACCGCCAGAAGAATCTAAAAATTGCAATAATCATAGCAAGCATTATAATAAAAAGGGCATAGAAGAGGAGATCTTTAAAGCTGACAACTCCGGTCGCAAGTTTATCGACAGCCTTTCTTATAACAAGTGGAATGAGGATCTGTGCTCCATCTACAACGAGGAGCATGAGTATACCCAGTAAGACATTTTTTCGGTATTTGAAGAGATAAGCCAGAATGTCCTTCACGGAGATGAAGAATAAATCAATTCACGCACACGATCAAGGTATAGAATTTATGACCTGAATTCCATAAAGAAATCTTCTAATGGCTGTATTATCAGGGGTTTCGCGTGTGGGAGTTGTTATGATTTACAGAAGAATGTATAATAACAACCTACAAAATATTAGGAGGTGATAAAGCATGGCTGGAAAGAGAATCAGGAAGGCGACAAGAAACATTACAATGGACGACATCGAATATGTGTACAAGCACTACGGAGAGAAGACATTCAAGCAGATGTCGGCTGAGCTGGGTCTAACAGTGGTTCAGATTACGAGGATAGTGCGCGAGCTGAGGCAGAGAGGTGTGGAGCTGAAGAGGAAGCCGAGAAGGAAGCTCTTTGACGAGTTTGTGGAGAAGCTCAAAAAGGGTGAGTAGTGCACATCTAAGGGATCTTACCCCGTAAGATTCCTTCTGGAGGAGGGGGTTTTTCAAAGTAATCGAGTGAGAATGTAGATAGAGGGGAGAAGTTTGCTTAAAGAGGGGGGCCTCGCCTTCGGCGAGGCCCCCCTCTTTTTTTGCACGAAAACCTCCATAATTTAAAATGTCACCGGATAAGTAGTTTTTGACATGCTGCATTAATTTCACTAAAATTCTAAACAAAAAGGAGGTATCGAAAATGCGCGAGATGACGAGAAAATCACTCCATGATGCGTTTGCCGGTGAATCCATGGCACACATGAAGTACCTTATTTTTAGTGAGATTGCCGAGAAGGAAGGGTTTCCCAACATCGCGCGTCTTTTCAGAGCCATTGCTTATGCCGAATTTGTTCATGCAAGAAACCACGCACGAGAACTCGGTCTGATTGGAAACACCGTTGAAAACCTTAAAACCGGAATAGACGGAGAAACCTTTGAAGTTGAAGAAATGTATCCCGCCTACAATGCAATTGCTACCCTTCAGGAAGAAAAAGGAGCAAAAAGAGCCATCAATTTTGCCCTTGAGGCTGAAAAGATTCACGCGGAACTTTACGAGGAGGCCCGAAAACTCGCACAGGAGAAAAGGGATATGGAATTTGATAATGTTTACATCTGCCCCGTTTGCGGCTATACGGAAGTGGATGATGTACCGGATAAGTGCCCCATCTGTGGTTATCCCGGAGAAAAATTTGTTAAGTTTTAACCATGGGCGTAAAAGAGATAATTGAGAAAAGGAGAGCTTACAGGTCTCTGGTTCCCGTGGATATTTCAGACGATTTCATAGCAGACCTCGCAAAGTGTGCATCCCTTGCACCTTCGTGTTTCAACAGACAGCCCTGGCGGTTCGTTTTCGTGAAAAGTGATGAAATGAAGGAAAAGGTACGGGAAACCCTCTCTCGCGGAAACGAATGGGCAAAAGATGGATCCCTGTATGTGGCTGTTTATTCAAAAAAGGATTTTGACTGTGTTTACAGAGGGAAAGAGTACTTCCTGTTTGACACGGGAATTGCCACTGCGTTCCTGATCCTCAGAGCCACAGAACTGGGATATGTGGCGCATCCTATCGCCGGATTTGACGATGGGAGACTGAAAAGGATATTGAATAT
>JALSOY010000075.1 GCA_026986235.1 Caldifarciminota bacterium | reverse complement strand
TAACGGACAAGCCGGAAATTTCGTCACTACCACCTGAGGGGGAGGATCTTCCTCCTGTACACGAGAAGACTGCGAAGGTGTATCCATGAGGGGCGCCCTTCCCGAAGGGAAGGGCGCCCCTTTTTAATCAATAAGGCGTAAAATCTGTATCTTCTTTTATCTTTCTCACCGCCGCGGCTATAAGCCTCGCCGCATTTTCAAGATCCGTCCTGCTTACCACCTCACACGGAGTGTGCATGTACCTGTTGGGTATGGAGATAAGACCCGCTGCAACTCCAGCTCTGGTAAGCTGAATCACATTCGCATCCGTTCCTGTACCCCTCGGTATTCCCTCAATCTGATAAGGAATCCCTTCCTCTTCCGCCGTCTCCACGAAAAGCTCAAAAAGCCTGTGGTTTATGTTTGGTCCCCTCGCTATAACAGGACCACCTCCGACCCTTATGTCACCAACAATGCCCTTCTGGAGTTTCAGCTTAGGCGTGTCCATTGCAAATGTAACATCCACGGCAATCCCCACCTTTGGATCGATACCGAATGCACTGGTCTTCGCCCCACGGAGACCGATTTCCTCCTGAACGGTGGCAACCGAATAAACCTCGGCATGGGGTCTATCCTCGGAAAGAAGCCTCAGGGCTTCTGCCACCACGAAGGCGCCCACACGATCGTCGAAACCACGGCCCACTATTCTATCCCCCAAAAGCTCGTCGAATCCCGGAGCATTCACTACAGGATCTCCCACGCTGACATACTCTTCAGCTTCCTCCTTGCTCTTTGCCCCTATATCGATGAACATGTCCTCAAATTTAACCACCTTCTCTCTGTCCTCGAGTTTGAAGAGGTGAATGGGCTTTTTGCCTATAACTCCAGGTATCTTCCCTTTCTTACCCTTTATGTAAACTCTCTGACCCTGGGCTATCTGTGGGTCAACGCCTCCTATGGGGGCAAAGAATATAAATCCATCTTCGTCGATGTACTTCACCATGTAACCTATTTCGTCGATGTGGCCCGCAAGCATAACTCTCGGAGCACCGCCTTTGTTAACCACAGCAATGGTGTTGCCGTGCAGATCCCTTCTTACCTCGTCAGCGAAGCTGGAGACGAAGTCCTTCCATACATCCGCGGCCTCCTTCTCAAATCCCGAAGGAGACATCGAATTTATCAGATTTTTAAGAAACTCGTACGACCTTTTATCCATTTTTTACCTCCCTACTCACTTCGTTAAAAATAGTATCAAGGGCTTCCTTCACCTTCCCCGGCTCTTTACCTCCACCTTCTGCCTTCAGGTCTGAACCGCCTCCACCTCCCTTGATGATGGACGATACGCGGCGGATAAGCTCTCTTGCGCTGATCTTCCCCTTCAGGTCTTCAGATACCCTTACAAAGATGTGTGCCCTTCCATTTTTATCCGTTCCGAGGGCGACTATATAGCCTTTCCCGCCGTGCTTTTCGTTAATCCTGTCGGATATACGCTTTAAAACATCGGGGGTAACTCCTTTCGCAGCAAACTTATAAACCAGGACACCATTCAAACTCTCGGGCTCCATCGTTTTAAATATCTCATTTGCCAGAATGTCAGAGAGTGCGTGTAACTCTTTCTCAAGTTTGTCCTTCTCCTCCATGAGTTTCGTAACCCTGGGGATGACCTTCCGGGTCTCGGTGTGGAGCAGGGCTCCGAGGTTCTTCAGGGTTTCCTCGTTTTCCTCAGCGTATTCAAGGGCTTTAAAACCAACCAGAGCCTCTATCCTGCGGATACCAGATGCCACTGATTCTTCCCTGACGATCTTGAAAAACCCGATGTCTCCGGTTCTCTCAACATGAGTTCCACCGCACAGTTCCTTTGAATAATCACCCACCGAGACCACGCGTACCGTTTCACCGTATTTTTCGCCAAAAAGGGCTATTACTCCCTGCTTCAGGGCTTCTCTATAGGGCATCCACTCCTTTTTGACCTCAATGTTTTCCATTATCTTTGAATTTACGATACGCTCGATCTCCCTGATCTCCTCGTCCTTCACAGGCTGGAAGTGAACGAAGTCAAACCTCAACCTGTCGGGCTCCACAAGGGAGCCTTCCTGCCGCGCATGTTCGCCGAGAGTTTCCCTGAGTGCTTTGTGGAGTAAGTGAGTGGCCGTATGTGCCCTTTGCGCAGCAAATCTTAGATCTCTATCCACCCTTGCACTGACCTCGACTGACTCCTCTGGAAGCTCACCGTGAACGACCTTTCCAATGTGAACGATGTCCTTCCCGAATTTCTGAGTATCTTCAACCTTAAAGAGGAAGGATCTGCCGTCAAATTCACCTGAGATGTAGCCCTTATCACCGACCTGCCCCCCACTTTCGGCGTAAAACGGAGTCCTGTCGAGAACGAGATAAACTTTCTTCCCCTTAACTGCGTATTTTACGAGCTTTCCCGTGGATTCTGTGGTTCTGTAACCAAGGAACTCAGATTCACTGTAATCCGGATCGAGCACCTTCCATTCTGGAATTTCCATTCTGAAGGTGGATTTCTCCCGTGCCCTCTCTTTCTGCAGTGCCATTTCTCTATCGAATCCATCCCAGTCGATTTTTACCCTGTAGTCCTCTGCGTACTCCTCGATCAGGTCGAGTGGAAGGCCGTAAGTGTCGTAAAATTTAAATACATCCTTTCCGTCAATGATACCCTTTTCTCTTGCCGCTTCAAGGGCCTCCCTGAGTCGCGGGAGGTTTCTTGCCACATGTTCGATAAACTTTTCTTCCTCTTTCTTGATGATGAGTTCAACTTCTGCCTTTCTCTCCTTGAGTTCCGGATACGCGTCTCCCATGATTTCCACGACCACAGGGGCAAGTCGGTAGATTATCGGTTTATCCTCGAAACCGATTTTCTGTGCAAATCTGTGTGCCCTTCTCAGGATTCTTCTCAGGACATAGCCGCGTCCAAAATTGGAAGGGTAAATTCCATCTGTTATTGCGAAAACGAGGGCCCTCGTGTGGTCTGCCAGTACCCTGAAGGGGGCACCTTCCGGGCCGAAATCGTATTTGACACCCGTTATCCTTTCTGCCTCCTCGATAATGGGCATAAAAAGATCCGTGTGAAAGTTTGAATCCACTCTCTGAAGAACTGCGAGGAGTCTTTCGAGTCCCATCCCCGTGTCTATGTTTTTGTTGGGAAGAGGCTCAAGAGTCCCGTCCTCCCTGCGGTTAAACTGCATGAAGACCAGGTTCCAGAGTTCAAGAAACCTTTCCCCCTCTTCTGAAGGGTCCTTCTGAATGGGATCGAACTCAGGCCCCTGATCGTAATGGAGCTCAGAGCAGGGGCCACACGGCCCTGTATCCCCCATTTCCCAGAAGTTGTCCTTTTTACCGAGTCTCAGGATCCTCTCTTCTGGCAGTCCAATTTCGTCTCTCCAGATGGCGTATGCTTCATCGTCGTCAAGGTAAACAGTTGCCCACATTCTGTCTTTTTCGAGACCGTAAACATCTGTCAGGAGCTCCCAGGCCCATTTAATAGCTTCCAGCTTAAAGTAGTCTCCAAAGGAGAAGTTACCGAGCATCTCGAAGAATGTATGGTGTCTTCTGGTGAATCCCACATTGTCCAGGTCGTTGTGCTTCCCGCCGGCGCGCATGCACTTCTGAACACTCGTTGCCCTCCTGAAAGGTGGTTCCTCCTCTCCCAGGAAGTAAGGTTTAAACTGGTTCATCCCCGCGTTTGTAAAAAGAAGCGTGGGATCATTCCAGGGGAGGAGTGGTGACGAGGGCACGATTATATGTCCTCTCTCCTTGAAAAACTCAAGAAATGTCTGTCTCACCCTGTTAGCTGTCCACTTCATAGTGAGAAATATTAAGTATCCACACAATCAAAGTCAATAGTGAGGCAGGGGATGTTCGAAAAGTATTTTTCTCCATAAACTTATTCCCCATCTAAAGGTGTTTTTAAGCGGTAAACATCCCCCTTCTTGCGAAGGGGGATTTTTGTCTCGTAAAATTCCCCTTGGTGAAGGGGGACTTTCGTCTCCCAAAATCCCCTGGTGAAGGTGGATCAT
>JALSOY010000074.1 GCA_026986235.1 Caldifarciminota bacterium | reverse complement strand
CTCGGACTTGTGCTTGAAGATGGTGAAAGAAGAAGGGAATTTTTGGTTAAACTGGAAAACGGTAAGATACTTAAACTCGTACAATGGGAGAACAGGTGGTCTGTCCTTGAATACCGAAGAAGCCAGGAAACTGATTGAAGTTGCGAGAAGGGCAATGGAAAATGCCTATGCCCCCTACTCTGGTTTAAAGGTGGGGGCTGCAGTGCTGACAAAAGATGGTAAGATTTTCACCGGTGTCAACATTGAAAATGCATCCTTTGGACTGACTGTCTGTGCAGAGAGAGTAGCAATCTTTAAGGCAGTTTCAGAAGGATACAGAGATTTTGTGGCAATTGCCATAACGAGTAGCAGGGGGAAAATCCTCCCCTGCGGCGCATGCAGACAGGTTATGGCAGAATTTTCAGATGATCTAAAAATCGTACTCGGAGACGAAAATGAAGTTGAAATTTACCCTCTTTCAGAACTTTTCCCTGCCAGTTTCAGCGGTGATTTTCTCACTTCTGATAGGTAGCTCGGCCTGCAGGAGAGGAGAGCAGAAGGCAGTTGTTCCGGCATTACCCGTTGCCCTTAAAATTAGAACGGAAACGGGACTCAATGAACCCTTCTCACTCACAGGTTCCTTCGACTATTCCTCTGAGAATCTGAGCTTTACGGGTAACTTCTGGCTTGTTAAAGATACTACCCTCAGGGTAAAGGTTTTTGGTCCTCTGGGACTTGGGAGACAGGAATTTACCATAAGGGATTTTGGTCAGGACATCCTGAATTTTATATTCGGGTTCACCGACACCCTCACGGGTCTCCTGATCGTGAGAGACAATACCTTTACATCTCCTGATGGAAGCTTTTCGTTCACAACGGGCAAAGATGCAAGGGTCTTGTATGTATCCACAGATGAATATAAAATTTACCTCATGGACTACAAAAAACGCAGGAGATTAAACATTCCCCATAAAATAAGAGTGGTTTACAGGGATGGCGTTATTAACATCAGAATAAAACAGGTGGAATTGCCATCATGAAATATGTGTACTACACCATCATAAAAGTCGATAGCAGGAAGCTTGCCCTCGCCAAAACTGATGAGGGCCTGGTAAAGATCAGTTTTATAAAGGAAGTTTTCCCTTTCCTTGAATGGATTGAGGAACATCTGCCTGACCACGAAATAGAGCTAAGGGACGAGGTCTTTGAAAGAGAAACCGGTGAACTCCTCGAGTATTTCAACGGCCAGAGAAAGGAGTTTGATATTCCGATAAAACTGATCACATCCCCCTTCAACCGCTCAGTTTACGAAGAGGTAAAAAAGATTCCCTACGGCATGACAGCTACCTACGGAGAAATCGCAAGGAGGATAGGAAAAAAGAACGCCACCAGGGCGGTGGGCAGGGCACTCAACCGGAATCCCTTACCCATCATCATTCCCTGTCACCGTGTTGTAGGGAAAAATGGAGAACTTCGGGGGTTTTTCGCAGGCCTGGCAGTGAAGAGGTATCTCCTCGAGCTTGAAAGGTCGAATGGAACGAGTAAAACCCTTTGAGGAAAGATTTGACAGATACGATTCCTGGTACGAAAATTTTCCCGGAAAAAGGTTATTTAAAATAGAGCTCGAATGCCTGAAAAAGATACATTCAGGTGAAAAGTCTCTTGAAATCGGTGTGGGAACAGGCAGGTTTGCCGAAAAACTCGGCATAAGATATGGAGTTGATCCTGCACTGAATCCTCTAAAACTTTCAAAGGAGCGCGGAATACTCGCAGTTTGCGCTGACGGAAGGTCAACCCCTTTCCCTGACAACACCTTCTCCTCCGTTTATCTCATCGTTACAATATGTTTTGCAGACAGACCACAGGAACTTATAAGGGAAAGTTACAGGATACTGAAACCAGGGGGGAGGATCGTCGTTGGACTCGTTCCCCGTGAAAGCAAGTGGGGAACATACTATCAAAAACTCAGGTCTGAAGGGCACTTTTTTTACAGATTCGCCGAATTTTACACAGTGGATGAGGTAAAATCCATGCTTTCCAGACAGGGATTTAAACAAATTTCCGGCTATTCAACACTATACGGCCCCCCACCTGAGGGTAGAGACAATGAGATCGTCGAGGAAAAACTGGATGAGGCTGCCGGTTTTGTCTGCATTTATGCGCATAAACCATACCTGTTTGAAAATTGAAGAAATTATCGGCCGTTTCAGTTATTCCAGACCTTGACAGGTTACCCGGTGATAGATTAAAAAATAGATACTGATTCTGGAAACAAAAACCAAGGAGGTTTACAAAATGAAAAGGTTTGCAAAGGTTGCAGTACTTGGTGTAATTGTACTTGCAATGGCATCCTGTGCCCCCAAGAAGGCTCCATCCTTTGGATTGACCTATGAGGATGGCGTTAGAGTGATGGGTAAGGTTTACGATGAGGCAACGAACAAACCGCTGAATGCCAATGTTGTGGTTCCCATAGTGCCCCTGAACATAAAGACGGACGCAGATGGTAGTTACCTTATCAGAAACCTTCCAGCAGGGAAGTACAGGGCAGTATTCTCCGCCTGGGGTTATGAGCCAAAAACCGTTGACATCGTGGTAAAAGATGGAGAAATCACGAAGCTTGATGTGGGTCTCTCGAAAATTGAGGCCACGGTTTCCGGTGTTCTTTACGATGGGAAAACTCACAAACCCGTTTCTGGCACAGTTGAAGTCGATCCTGATGGAATGGTTGTAACTGCAACCAACGGGAAATACACCCTTTCCCTTCCATTTGGCGTATATATGCTGAAGGCCAGAGCGGAGAAGCACATTTTTGATGTAAAGACCGTGGTAATAAACGATGCAAAGCCTAAAAAAGTGAACTTCGTTCTTGCAAGGGCGGCAGGTGGAGAGTCGTTTGCAACGAAGTTCCCTGTCATATACTTTGACTTTGATTCATACAGGATCAAAAACGAGTACAAAGGTGCCCTCGACAGGGTTGCCGATCTCCTCAAGGCGAATCCCGGTCTTGTAGTGGAAGTCGCAGGTCATGCGAGCTCTGAAGGTTCTTTTGAATACAACGCTGCCCTGTCTCTCAAGAGGGCACTGGCAGTGAGAGATTACCTTATAAAGAAGGGAGTTTCTCCTGAGAGGCTCATTCCTCGCGGATACAGTGAGTCGAGGGTTGCAGATTTCAACTACAGGATCTCCCAGAGGAAGAAGAATAGAAGGGTTGAGTTTATAGTCAGGTAATGACCAGAAGGTCCAGGAATATAAAGTTAATATTTGTAAGTCTTTCGTTTGTACTGTTACTTGCCTATGTTGTGGGGGCAGGTTTAAAGAGGACATTTGTTTACTATTACACTGTTGACGAATTAAAGGCAAAGGCAGGAAAAGTTGATGGAGATTATGTGAAGGTGTCGGGAGAGGTGGTGGCCGGCTCGGTGAACCGAGCCGGCCACCACCTCTCCTTTATCATCGCTGAAAACGGCGATTCCCTCAATGTGGTTTACAACGGACCTGTCCCGGATGCCTTCACAGAAGGTATTTCCGTCGTCGTAGAAGGAGTTTATAAAAAATCAGGCAATATCCTCAGGGCAAAAAACCTCCTCACCAAATGCCCCTCCAAATACGAAGCAGAACTCGATAGCTCGAAGACATAACTCCCCTCTCTGTGGGTATAAAGTAATTTCCCCTGACTTGATAAATCATAAATACCTGGCGATAATTGAGAATGAATCTCAAAATTCGAGAAGTATCCTTTGAAAAATGAGGAAAGAGATATTTAAGTATGTCAAAAAGGGTAGCACTGTCCTCGATGTGGGGTGTGGTAGTGGCCGGTTTCTCGCTGAACTTGTTGAGGCAACAGGGGCAGTGGGAGTGGGGATCGACCCTTATGTGGATGATTACAGTGGCAAGAACTTGAAATTTTTCCGCATGAGAGCAGAAGATGTGGGTAAACTGAAGTTCATTTTCGACCTCGTATTCACGGTACACTCTTTTCACCATTTTTACGATCCTTTCAAATTCCTGAAGAATGTGAGACATGTCCTTAAAGACTCGGGGCTCCT
>JALSOY010000073.1 GCA_026986235.1 Caldifarciminota bacterium | reverse complement strand
CCCTATTTCCATAAACTCGAAAAGGCCTTTTATATCCCTGAAAATGTGATCGGGATTCACGAATTTTCGGGCATGATCTCTGAGGATGGATGAATAGGTCCCGCCGAGGATGACTTTCGACTCAGGAAACAGGGTTCTTGCCCATTTTACGACTTCGATCACTCCGGGATACCAGTAGGTCATGCCGGTAGAAACGAGGACGAAGTCGGGTTTGGGAATTTTACTGGAAAAATCAATGAACAGGCGGAGGGGTGCACCGTATCTTTTGTAGTTACGAGGTATATTTTTAAGTGGGGCAGGCTTTTTTATGGGAGTGCTGCAGAACTTCCCCCGTCCGAACATGTCAGTTTTTCCACGGGAGCAGAGACTTCTATCCATGAAATCAAACAGGTACAGGTTTTCAACACCAGCTTTTTTCAGGATTCCTGCGATGTGAATAAGACCATAGGGTTTGAGCCAGAAATCATGGGCGGCGAAGTCGTATATGGGAGGATTTATGAGGAGGACATTCATTTTCCAGTAGTGTACCATTATAATTGAGACCCAACAAAACTTGAAGGAGGAGAAAATATGCCGGTTCCAAAGAGGAGACATTCAAGAGCGCGGGGAAGGAAGCGTCGTACTCATTATGTTGCGGAAACTCCGGCTCTATCCACATGTCCCAACTGCGGGAGGCCCAAACTCCCTCACAGAGTTTGCCCTTACTGCGGCTATTATGACGGGAAAAAGGTGATAGAGGTTAAAGTAAGAGTTAAAGAGAAAGCCGCAGAGGGAGAGGCCCAGGGATAGTATGGGAATAAAGGTCGCCCTTGACGCCTTCGGTAGTGACAGGGCACCTCATATTGAGATTGAGGGAGCAGTCAGGGTTTGCGAAGAGAACGACGATATAGAGATCTTTCTCGTTGGAAACAAAAAGATACTCCAGGATGCCCTCGAGGCGCATAAAAAGTGCCGGGGAAAGAAGATCTATGTTGTTGACGCGCCTCAGAGGGTCACCATGCACGATAAGCCTTCAGCTGCAATAAGGAAGAAGCCCCAGTCTTCCATTGCCGTTGGTCTCCAGCTCGTGGCAGACGGGCAGGCAGAGGCCTTCGTCTCTGCCGGTAACACAGGGGCAATTATGGCTTATTCCCTGAAAATCCTCGGGCGCCTCGAAGGGGTTCAGCGTCCCGGGATCGCTGCCCTCGTTCCCACACTCGAGGGCGGTTTTACCATCGTGATCGATGTGGGGGCAAATATTCAGACGAAACCGGAGCATCTGCTACAGTACGCCTTTATGGCAAAGACATTCATGGAGATCATCCTTGGCGTCAGAGACCCGAGAATTGCCCTTCTATCCATCGGAGAAGAAGAAAGTAAAGGGAACCAGCTGATCAAAGAGGCGCGTGGCTTGCTCGAAAAGAACCCCAGTCTCAACTTTATCGGCCATGTTGAAGGTAACCATGTACTCGAAGGCGTTGCTGATGTTATTTTAACCGATGGATTCACGGGCAATGTCGTCCTGAAGTTCGGAGAAGGTGCCATCAATGTGTTTATCAAACTCATCAAGGAAGAAGTCAAGAAA
Source organism: Caldifarciminota bacterium (assembly GCA_026986235.1). GTDB lineage: Bacteria > Hydrothermota > Hydrothermia > B15-G9 > WFZT01 > WFZT01. The sequence goes on along the minus strand of JALSOY010000073.1, from coordinate 2,519 downwards.
AACATCCTTGCAACCATTGCCGGGATCTTCCTGAAGCCCGTTTTTAAAAAACTCAAACAGCGTCTGAACTACGAAGAGTACGGTGGTGCGCCCTTACTGGGTGTTGACGGAGTGGTCATCATAGGCCACGGAAGATCCACTCCTGTTGCCATAAAAAACGCCGTTTTAACCGCCGTGAGATATGTTGAAAGGGAAGTCAACGAGCACATCAGGGAAGAGTTAAAACTCGCCCATGGTTAAGGTCGGTACCTGCGGATTCCCTGTTGCCATGAAAAAACTTTTCCTCAGTATGGATGCTGTGGAAACTCAAAAGACCTTTTACACCCCTGTTGATGAAGAAACGGTCAGAAGGTGGAGATCCCTTGCACCAGATACCCTTGAATTTACTGTCAAAGCCCTGCAGGTCATAACTCACCCCGCAACGAGTCCCACATACAGGAGGTTTAAAGGAGAGATTGGAAACCGGGAAAATTACGGATTCTTCAAAGGCACAGACGAAGTTAAAAGGGCCATGGAACTGACACTTGAAAGGGCAAAGATCCTGAAGGCCAGGGTCATCGTCTTCCAGACTCCCGCCTCCTTCAAACCCGTACCGGAAAATTTGGAAAATGCCATAAGATTTTTCAGGGAGTGGAAGGGGGATTTCGATTTCGTGCTTGAGGTGAGGGGGGAATGGAAAGAGAATCAGGTGAGAGAATTGATACAGAAGGCAGAAATTTCGCACGCTGTTGATCCATTTAAATTCCCATATGTGGGTGGAAAAATCGCTTACTTCAGACTACACGGAAGGGGTAAGGGGTACAGATATGAATACACGGAAAAGGACCTTGGCGAATTACTTGACATGATACCCCAGGATAGATCTGTTTATGTGATGTTCAACAATACAAATATGTACAGAGACGCCCTGAAGTTTAGAGAACTTTTGAAAAAAATAGCTTCCTGAGGGAACAGGCCTGTGACATTCTTTGAAAACTTCACATTTACAAAAGAGGATTTTACCCCCTCACCGGGGCGATTTTGGGAGACCAAAGTCCCCCTCCTTTAGAAGGGGGACCAAGGGGGATGCCTACCGCTTGAATTTCAATCCCCCTGTATCCCCCTTCACCAATGGGGATTTTAGGAGGAGGGATCCCCCCTCGCAAGAAGGGGGACCAAGGGGGATGTAATCCGCTTAAAAAAACACCTTTAGATGGAGAATAAGTTTATGGAGGAAAATATTTTTCGAGCACCCTCACACGCGTGTCTTGAAATTATAATTTTCCCACATTAATATTTTTCAGCCTGATGTGGGCGGATAGTTCAGCCTGGTGAGAACGCCGGTTTCACATACCGGAGGTCGGAGGTTCGAGTCCTCCTCCGCCCACCACCTTTCCCTTAAAATATCCCCATGGACAGAACGCAGAAGGTTGAACTTATTTCCATTTTCGCAACCTTTCTCCTCTTCGCATTCAAAATCCTGACATTTAAAATCACGGGCAGTGTTGCCATCCTCGCCGATGCAGTTCACTCCTTCTCAGACAGCTTTACATCCATCCTGGTTCTCATAGGTATTTCCTTTTCGAGGCGAAAAACGAAAACTTTCCCTTATGGCCTGTACAAACTTGAAAATCTCGTCTCTCTTTTCATCTCATTTGCCATTTTTTACACTGGATACGAAATCGTAAAAGAATCCGTGTTTACAGGTGGGCATCAGGTAACCCACAGGTCTGCCGCTGTCCTGGTATCCCTCGCCTCTGCACTCGCAAGTTCTGGTCTCGCAAGATACAAGCTCAAGGTGGGAAAAGAATGCAACTCGCCGGGCCTTGTCGCAGACGGTAAACATTCCCAGAGTGATGCACTATCCTCCCTCGTTGTTATGGCTGGTATAATTACCAACGCCGATAGAGTTGCAGCAGTACTTGTCTCCCTTTTTATCTTTAAAAGTGCCTTCGAGCCCCTTGTTGATTCACTCAAGGTGCTCCTTGATGCCTCGGTTGAGCCTGAAATAATTGAAAAAATCAGGGATGTGCTTTTGAGTGACCCACGGGTGAAAAAAGTGAGAAAACTCGCCGGAAGAAACTCCGGGAGGTACAGATTCATAGAGGCAATAATTGAAGTAAATGTTAGAGACTTCCGTATCGCCCACAGGCTGTCTGAGGAACTTGAATTGAGAATAAAAGAAAAAGTTCCCAATGTTGACGAGGTTCTCATACATTACGAACCTGTGGAAACGGAGGAGACGGTGGTTGCCATTCCGTTAAGGGACGAGAACTCCGTCTCGGATCAGCTGGGATCGGCCACTCAATTTTTGATTGTTAAAATTAAAAATGGAGAGGTGGTCGAGAAAAAATTCATCAGGAACCCCTATGCCGATCTTTCAAAGGGTAGGGGAAAGGCCATCGGTGAACTCCTTGCAAGGGAAGGGGTAGTTTTTTTGGCTCTCCGGAGTGAACCATCAGGAGGAAGTAAGTACATACTTGAAGGACTGGGCATCACCATCGTGATTGTGAAGGAGGAGGATCCATCATCAGTTATAG
>JALSOY010000072.1 GCA_026986235.1 Caldifarciminota bacterium | reverse complement strand
GGATCGGGGTTTCCAAAATCCCCCTTGGAGAAGGAGGATTAAGGGGGATTCTCAAAGTCCCCCATTGAGGAGGACGGATCCTTCCTCTCCCAAAATCCCCCTGGTGAAGAGGGAATTCCTCCTCTCCCAAAATCCCCCCTGGTGATGGGGGATCATACTCTCCTAAAATCCCCCTTGGTGAAGGGGATGCAGGGGGATTGAAATTCGGTAAACATCCCCCTTTAGTTCCCCCTTCTTACGAAGGGGGATCGGGGTTTCTAAAATCCCCCTTTGGAAAAGGGGGATTAAGGGGGATTCTCAAAGTCCCCCATTGAGGAGGACGGATCCTTCCTCTCCCAAAATCCCCTTGGTGAAGAGGGAATTCCTCCTCTCTCAAAATCCCCCTGGTGATGGGGGATCATACTCTCCTAAAATCCCCCTTGGAGAAGGAGGATTAAGGGGGATTCTCAAAGTCCCCCATTGAGGAGGACGGATCCTTCCTCTCCCAAAATCCCCCTGGTGATGGGGGATGCAGGGGGATTGAAATTCAAGCGGTAGGTATCCCCCTTTAGTTCCCCCTTCGTAAGAAGGGGGATCATCGTTTCTAAAATCTCTCGATATTATCGGGATTTGGGTTTTCAGGTGGTGGGGAGTGGGCGCGCCGCTTCGCGGCGCGCCCACAAATCACTTACTTTTTCCTCTCCTCTCTCATCTGCCTGGCAAGGTGGTTGACCTCCACCATCGCCTTCTTCAACTCAGCATACCCGTACCATGTCGTATAATCCGGCATCAGATGAAATGCCGCCTGATAGGTCTTCATCCTGTAATCCATAAACATCATGTAAACTATCTGCTCTATGGGGGTCTTCACCTCGTAAAACTGAAGGAGATCCGGATAAGGCCATGTGGCTGAATTGGTTTTCTTCTCAATAATCCCATCTCTGTAGAGGGCGGCAACGGTTTCAATAGCCGCAGCAAAGATCTTGTCCGCCGCTTTGATCATACTGTCGGCATTGGCCAGGTTCTGCCTTGCAAATGTCTCTGAGTGGCACTTTTTACAGACTTTAACCATTCTCTCCCTCTCTTTTACCCACTCCTCTTTCGTGAGTCTCGCCATATTCGCCTTCTTCACAAGCTCGAGCCTCGGTGTGGGATTCCCCTTGTCGTCAAGCACCCCAAGGGCCTTGAGGATGGTTAACCTGTAACCGAGCCACTCTTTGTCTTCCTCTGGAAGTCTCAGTGCAAGGAACCCCCAGGATGTCATAACCCTGTGATTTCCATTTTCCATGTGACAGTCCTGGCATGTAGGCCCTCTGTGGGCCTCAGGATCAGTCATGTAGGCGGCACCGTGTTTGGAATGATACCACATTTCCCACTGAGCGTGGTCAAATCCTGTATGACAGCTGTTACACGCCTCCGGCCTCTTTGCCTCCTTTACCGAAAATGCATGCCTCGTGTGACAGTTCTGACAGTCCATGCCGTACTTGTAATACTTCCTGTATTCCGACTGCCTGACATGTTCATCCGTAATGCCGAGGTTATGACAACCGTTACACCCTTTCTGACCTGCTATAAAGGCAGTGGGCTGTACATGGGAGAAATGAGGGAGTGATGTTACAGGTAAAAGGCCAAGGGCATGCTTACCTGACATGTACTGCTCAACCTGCTCTTCATGGCACTTTTTGCATGTGGTGATCGTGGGAAGCTCTGCCTCTTTATAATCAGTCATGGTGGTGTGCTTCTCACCGTGGCAGTCTGCACATGTCAGAGACTCTGCCATCTTACTCCTGTTGAAATCTTCAACAATACCCGGAGTTATCTTCTTGTGGCAGGTCTCACACTTCGACGGTACAGCATTCAGGGCCGACGAAAAGGCAAAAAAGGCCAGAATACTGTACACAAGGAGCTTATACCCTCTATGCATATCTAACCTCCTTTTAAAAATATCACCTGATTTGAAATATCATCACCTGAATGAAATTATAAACAGATCCAGATTAAATGTCAATTTGCGAATATTTCAAATAACTGATTAATTTTGTCAACTTTTGAGGTGATATTTCCATGCCATTGCCGTTTAACTCAATAAAGCGTATCATTAAGTTATCCCCGAAAGATCATGTTATGGGATTTCCGGGAGAGTAAATTTAGGGATTATTCCCGGGAGAAAAAGCTGTGAGTTACGACCATGAAACCCTTGGCAAATCGCTTATTTGCCTTGCAGAAAAAACAGACCTCGGGGTCTTCAGAATAGAGGACGGAAAATTCACCTATGTAAACTCTTCCTTCCTGAAACTGTTTGGTTACAGAGAAGAAGAGCTTATCGAAAAAGTGGAATTTTCAAGTCTCATACACCCGGACTCCAGGAGGGAGGTTCTGGATTCCATTAAACAGGGGTTCGGGACCTGCACCGTGAAAGCGATAAAGAAAAGTGGAAAACCCTTCTATGTCCGTATTTTCACCAAAAAGAAGAGAAAAAACGGAGGTTATACATTAACAGGTTATCTTGTAGAAAACGAGGGTGAAGAAAAATTTAAAGAAACGGAGTCTCTTCTCAGGGTTTTTCTCAACTCCGTGGGAGATTATGTTTTTCTCGTTAACGAAATGGGAGAGATCGTTTTTTCCAACAATCCTGAGGACATCTCAGATTTTGATCCGGAGGTACTGATAGGTAAAAAGATAGAGGAGATACTTCCGGAAAACTTGTCAAAGAAGTACCTTGAGGCGCTTCGCAAGAATCAGGAAGGTAAGGTGGCAGAATATGAGCTCGACTTCTCTTTCAAGGCTGGAGTGAGATCCTTTCACATAAAACAGGCACCTGTTACAGGCGAAAACAGATTAAAGGGTGTGGTACTCGTTGTCAGGGAGATTACGGATCTTAAAAAGGCTTACCTTGAGCTCGAAAAATCGGAGTCCCGTTTCAGATCTTTATTTCAAAATGTACCTGTGGGCCTGTACACAACGACACCTGAAGGAAAGATAGTCAACTTTAACCCGAGATCGAGCGAGATTCTTGGCTACTCTGTTGAAGAGCTGAAGAGCAAAAATGTAAGGGATCTGTATGTTGATCCGGAAGAGAGGGATGACTGGCTCAGAGAGTTATTCACCAGCAAGCATGTGGAGCGTGAACTGAGACTTAAGCGGAAGGATGGTTCCATCGTGTGGATAAGAGACACAGCGAGGATCAGAGAAGATCAGAATGGTCAGATTTATATTGAGGGGAGCATACAGGACATAACCGAGCTCAAGAGCCTCGAGACCTCTCTCAGAGAGAGCCTGAGGAGGATGGAAAAGCTTTTTGATTCCACCGTTATGGCTTTGAGCACAACGGTCGAGGTTCGTGATCCCTATACCGCCGGTCATCAGAGAAGGGTAACAAAGCTTGCCATGGAAATAGCAGGTGAAATGGATCTTGAGGACAGGGTAAGGGCGATAAAGGTTGCAGGTCTCCTCCACGACATCGGAAAAATTGCAATTCCATCAGACATTTTAACCAAACCAACCTCGCTTACGGAAGTCGAGTACATGCTTGTAAAACAACATCCCGTGGTGGGCTTTGAGATACTGAAAAATGTGGATTTCCCGTGGCCAATTGCAAAGATAGTCTTACAGCACCACGAGAGAATCAACGGCTCTGGATACCCAAACGGACTTAAGGGAGATAAGATAATGATCGAGGCGAAGATCCTTGCAGTTGCAGATGTCGTGGAAGCCATAAGTTCACACAGGCCCTACAGACCTGCTCTTGGTACTGATGTCGCCCTCGATGAGATTAAGAGTAACTCAGGGATACTCTACGATCCTGATGTGGTCAACGCCTGCCTTGAGGTTTTTAACAGGGGATTTACATTCGATTTCAGGTAAATAACCGTCCCGGTTGAAATGAGGACTGAGAGATAGTATTTTTCACACCTATGGATACCATTGCGGCAATTTCCACACCTCGAGGAATTGGTGGCATAGCAGTTATACGCATCTCCGGTGATAGGGCCGTTGAGATCGTTGACAGGGTTTTCAGAGGCAAAAGGGAACTGAAAAGGCTCGAATCTCACCGGGTAGTCTATGGAAAAATCGTGGATCCCGAGACAGGTGAGATCATAGACGATGTCCTCGTGACGGTCATGAGGGCCCCCTCAAGTTATACAGGTGAGGATGTTGTGGAGATCAGCTCCCACGGGGGACTTATCATCCCTGGGCTGATTTTAGAGATACTTTTAAAAAACGGTGCAAGACCTGCACAACCCGGGGAGTTCACCGAGAGAGCCTTTCTTAACGGTAAAATAGACCTCGTGCAGGCAGTTGGTGTTAAAGAGGTCATTGAAGCAACCTCGCGGAAGGCCCTCAAAGTTGCAAGGAAAAGGTTGGATGGAGAACTCTCTTCCCGATTTGACACATTGAAAAATCAGCTTCTTGACCTCCTCAAAGAGGTGGAGGCCAGGGTTGACTTTGAAGAGGATGTTCCTCCACTTGATAACTCTATTCTCAGAGATGGCATCGAAAAAGTCATACAGACAATAGATATCCTGATCGAAAAGGGCGACAGGGTTCAGAAACTATTTGATGGCATCAGGATCGTCATCGCCGGCAGGCCCAATGTGGGGAAATCAACACTTTTTAACAGGATTTTAAACGAAGAAAGGGCGATCGTAACAGAAATACCGGGGACGACACGGGATGTTATATCCGAGCATCTGCTCCTTGGTGGCTTTCCTGTAAAGCTGATGGATACGGCAGGACTCCGGGAAACGAATGAAAAGGTTGAGATGATCGGTATAAACCTTGCAAAGGAATCGCTCAGGAATGCAGATATCGTGTTATTCGTAATAGACGGCTCTGAGCAGATCGATCCCGCTGATGTGGAATTTTTCAGGAGAATTGAGGTCCCTCTTAAAGTGCTGGTAATAAATAAAATTGACAGGGGCCTCAAAGCAGATAAGGCAAAACTCAGAGAAGTTGCAGGAGAAAATCCTGTTTGTCAGGTATCATCCCTCACAGGTGAGGGAATCGACAGGCTTCTTGACAGGATAACGGGTATTCTTGAAGAAAACTTTTCCTTTTCCGGGGAACTGAATGTCACTGAAAGGGAGAAGGGTTTACTCCTGAGTGCGAAGTCAGACCTTGAGGAGGCTTTGAAGGTACAGAAAGAGGGTTATCCTCTTGACATAGTATCCTTTCACATAAGGGAGGCCATATTCAGGCTGGACGAGATCCTCGGGATCGGGGACATACCAGAGAGGGTGCTTGAGAGGATTTTTGAGGAGTTTTGTATAGGGAAGTAGGGGGCGGGGCGCTTTCGCGCCCCGCCCAAAAAAAATTACCTCGCTATCACAAGTTTCTTCGTCGCCGCAGTATGACCGTTCACCTTCACCGTGTAAATGTAAACTCCTGCAGGTAAGAGTGCACCTGTCTCAGACCTTCCGTTCCACTCAACTGTGTAGGTACCTGCCTCGTACCTTCCGTTTGCAAGAACCCTGACCTTTCTTCCGGATAGGTCATAAACGGCGAGCTCAAGGTCAGCAGGTCTCCTGACGGAGAACTTGATGGCTGTGTGGCCGTTGAACGGGTTGGGCATGTTCTGGAAGAGTTTCACCTCGGGCCTGCCCACAATCTTCCAGTCCTCTGAAACTCCAACTCCTGAGAATTCCAGAACCTTCAGGAATCCCGTCTGAATTGTGAATGTGTCAGGAGGTCTGTGAGCAACATAGGTGCCAAAGAGTATCTCCTTTGCCCCATCTCCGTCAAGATCGTTACCAAGTGCGAATGTGGGACCGGGATAGAAGTTACATACAACTGTATCTTCCACTGTTGCACCTGATGTATCCGTGTATGTGTAAATGAAAGTGTCAGAGGGGAAATCGCTAAAGACATTGTAAAGGGCATAGCTTGCCGTATCACCGAAATCTCCACCTGTGTACTCAAGATCGTAGATATTCTTATCCAGATCAGAGAATACGATGTCTCCGTTGTCAGAACCGGGGCCGTGATCGGGATCACCGGCTTTCAAGCCGTAGATCCTGAACAGGGCGAGTGTGTCACCGGTGGTATCCACATAGGTCCATTCAGGCATGTAGTGGTTGAATGTATCAACATCGTTACCTGCAATCTCCCAGATGTGGATCCTTCCCCTGATTAGAGCTCCATAAACGAGCTCGGCCTTACCGTCGCCGTTGAGGTCATACACGCCGAAACCTTTCCCGTAGGGATACCTGTCCTGTGGATCAAAGCCCTCTCCATGGTATTTCAGAACATAATGATCCGGTCCATCTGCCTCGAAGACCTGGATTCCCACATTGTTCCAGATCGTGATAACGCCTTCCGGATTGCCATCGTTGTCCATGTCGAAGGGACCGAGACCTGAGACGGTGCTTCCACCGAAGCCGAGTTCCGTGCGTTTGAAGACCGTCTCCACGACGGTTGTGTAGAATCCCGTGCTGAACTCGCCGTCAACGGAGAAGATGTACGCGTTGTCAAATGGGGTGCCTCCGTTATTTACCCAGAGGACTTCATCCTTTCCATCACCGTCAAAATCGCCAACGGCTATATCTTCACTTCTGTACCTGTCGGGATATATGACCTGTCCTGAAGTGTCCACATAGGTAGCAAAGTCGGTTATCTGAGCAACGAGATTGTAATTGTTGCTCCCTGCAACTCCGTCCCACTCAAAAACCCAGACACCCACATGGGTAGAAAGGGTATCACCTGATCCACCTGTGACTCCAAGGATGATCTCACCCTTGCCGTTACCGTCAAGGTCTCCAACCTGAACGGATCTCACATTGGAATAGTATCCATTGGATGGGACATCGAACTCCCAGACCTGAGCAAGTGTATTGTCTCCTGTGACCTCGTAAACGATCACTCTACCGTGATGGGCGTCGTCAACAGTACGATAATCGGTAATGATGATCTCTTTAAGTCCATCCTGGTCAAGGTCACTACCAACGATCATGGCTCTCTGATATTCGTTGTAAACGCTATCAGCGAAAAGGGCGTCATTCGGAGGGTCTTCTGCTACCAGCTGATAAACATTATCTCCATCACCTGCCACGAGTGACCCTGCAAGGATCAGGGATACAACTACTCCCAGTAACTTCCTCATACTTATACCTCCTTTTTTAATTTTTATTATATTTCTCGAAACCCTAACTGTAAAGCTCTAAAAACTCAGGCCCACGGATATAAACTTCACTTTATCGAGCCTTCCGAAATCGGTTAGGGAAAAATCTACAGATAAGTTAAGTGGTGACCCGGGCTTGCGATACTTTATTCCGCCACCAAAGGTTAAACCACCTTCAGCATCCCTCATAAATGTATGAGAATGTCCTATTCGGACAAATGCCATATCCCTGAAGGAAAGTTCCCCGCCTATGTTTACATATTCAGTATTGTCGTTGGGATGAACAGCATCGACTGCAACAAGGAGTTTCAGGTCTCTGGTTTCAAAGGGGACCATGGAGACTCCAACAAGGAATCTCATGGGAAGATCGTAGGATTCTGTCCTCAAATCAGCTATAACATTGGGCTGTGAATTCGGGTCCCTGTTGGGGTCAGAATAGTAAATGAACCTCGTATCCTCGCCAACAAGTCTCATCTTGCTTCCAAAGTTCTGGAAGTTCATGCCAATCGTAAACTTATGGAACTCTGTTCTGTATTTCAATCCGATGTCAACGGCAACTGCGGAGGCTGACATAAGTTTTAACTTTTCGTAAACATACTTTGTGTTGAATCCAAAGGAGAATTTATCCGTGAACATTTTTCCGTAGCTCAGGGTCAACGCAATACCCGAGTACCGGAAGTATTCACCCGTACCCTCCGGGTTGTTTTCGGTGGTAACTTCCATGTTATCTGTCCCGATGTAAGACAGGGCGCCTCCCACGACTCCTCTTTTTGGTATGGGAGCTGCAAAGGCAAGGTAATTGTACTGAATACCGGCTATCCACTTTGAATTGGTGAAGAAATAGGAGTAGGAGGGGGTCTCTGCCAGACCGGCGGGGTTCCAGTAAGTGGCGAGGGCACCAGTGGCAACGGAAACAAAGGCCTCACCCATGCCTATGGGTCTTGCACCGGGCCCGATTTTCAAAAACTGGGCAGCTTTTGTTCCCGTGTTACTCACTGTCTGGCCAAAGCCCAATCCTGTGAGGATTAAAAGGATAAAAAGTCTTCTCATTTTTCACTCCTCCTTACTTAATTATGGCAAACTTACCAACATGTTCACCGATTACCCTGCCGTTGACACGAGCTTCTACATGGTAGATGTAAACTCCGTAGGCGACCTCCTGACTGTCCTTATTGAGAAGATTCCACTTCTGAACCGATGGAGATACATACTCAGGATCACCCGGTACATGGTAGAGTACATCAACGAGCTCACCCGTGATGGTATAAATTCTGATAGTTGCCTCAGGTGGAAGATTAACGAAATGGATCTCTCTCGCACCTCTACCCCGTCTGATGGCAGGATCCTTCAGTTCGTAGGCTGACACGAGAACATAGGGATTGGGCACGACCTTAATTTTTGAAAGGTTATCTACAATGGCCTTTTCATTTGATCTTCCGGCCCTGGTCCTCACATAGACGGTATCGTAGTTGGCAAAGGGTTTGTGGAATTTGAGGTATAAAATGTTACCGGTAGAGTTGGGAGGAACGGCACCCGTAGAGGGTCCTCTGAAGGTAAACTTCCAGGTTCTGAGGGTTATATTGCCGAGTGAGTCAGTCTCCACGGGGTAGATAACATCTCTACCCGTCGTATTTGCGATTATTCCGTCGTGGTCACCATCCATGAATACGACTTCCTGTCTGGTCCTGTGTTTACCCTGAATCTTCCAAACACGGAAATTGACAGGTGCTTTACTCGAAATGCTGTTGTAGAACACTGAATCGAGAACGACACCTGAGTCGGCAAATTCTATCTCGTAATCCGCAGGATACCTTACTCCGTGGGGTGCAAGTGAAACCTCAACCCAGAAATTGGTATTTCCAGAAATCCAGTAACTGGTATCCGGCTCAAGCCCGTCGTTGGTAATGGAGATCCTGAAGCCGTCAATAATCGGATTGTCGTCTTCTCCGTTAACTTCTGGATTATTTGCGATGAGGAGAGTATCACCGCCATCAAGCTCTTTGTAAAGTGACCATGTGGTAGTTCCACCTGTGGTATCAAAGAGGATGTAATAAATGTTGTCACCGATGTCCTCGGGATTAACTATCATAAAGTCTATGTCGCCTGTGCCAACAATGTTGGAGGTAGCGGTATCAATTGAGACACCTGCCGGCATGAACCCAATTGGATCTCCAGATGGTATCACATGAACAACGCTCGGATTGGACTCTATCGGGTACACGGAAGAGATGAGAGGTGGTATCTCAAGTGTGGCGTTACCCGGAGTGTAAGCAGTTACGGCATACCAGTAATGTTTGCCGTCGATTACCGACGAATCGGTCCATGAATGCCTGAGGCCTGAGTCATCCCCGAGGTAGAAGTAAGCTCCATCAACTCCTACCGGCGCAAGGCCTGTAATGGAATCTATCTTATCGAACTGTGCAATGGGTCTCCAGTAAATGATCCTTCCAAATGCGTCGGTAATGGGGGTTCCCCATGTCACTCCTCTGTCCTCGCTTCTGAAGATCGCGTAACCTTCGAACTCAGGATTGAGCTCTGCCCTGTTGTCCCAGTAAAGATGAACTTTTCCACTTTCGGTCCTTGCCCAAACATGGGGCTTTTCTGGAGGCTTGGGGAAGTGGTAGTTTCTGTTGAATATCTCCTGTGCCTTAAATGCGTTTTTATACAGGTCAACAGAATCCTCACCCATAACCAGGGCTATGGAGAACCTCTGGGTCTCTCCCTTTCTCAGAGGGAAGTAACCGGAGGAGAAAACGAAAACGAGGTCTCCAGGTCCCGGGTCAACCTGATAGACACCAGGTTGCATCATGGCCATGATAGCTGAATCGGCAGCGGCGAAAACACCACCAGCGCCGTAAACAAAATCCCTCACTCCGGTCAGGCCGAGCTGATCCTTCTCGTCAGGGTCCATGATTTCGAAATTGGGCTCTCCCAGAGTGGGCATACCGTCATTTTCACCATAATCACCTGTTCCAGCAATACCGTCTCTTCCAACATCGTCCTTATTGACATCCCAGTCACCATCGTCGTCAATTCCGTTGTACTGACTCTCATCGATGTATCCATCTCCATCGTTGTCAATACCGTCCCGTGCATTTTCAGGGCTTTCGAGGAACTTGAATCCGAGCCATCCACATCTATAGGGTCTTCCATCCGCACCTCTACCGTATCCGTCCTGATCGTAGAAGAACACCATGTTGGCAGTCGTATCAAATCCATACATGTCATCCTGAAAATCCGATCCGGGACCACCTATACGGACATCAACATAGTAACCTATGACCATGGAATCGATGTCCTTGGCAGACTCATTGGTAACCTCGTAAACCCAGACGATCACATCTTCAACTGGTTGTGCCGTCCACTGATAACCTCTAACAGAGACCTTAATGCCAAGCCCATTCAATCCATTTCCTGGATCGTATTCCGGGTTTCCATAGGGATTCCCGGGCATAAACTCCGTGTTCGAAGTATCCCTTGCGACAAAGTAACTTTCCTGATCGGCTACTATGATTTCTGAAACCGAATCTGGATAGGGGGTACCGTTGTGCTGCCAGGGAATGAAGTTGAACTGTCCTGGCCAGATTCCCGAAAGATTTCTCAGCGTGTCTCCCAGGATACCCACATAAGTGGGCCACACATCTGGCCATAAAGTATCCTTGTCCGAAAAGGCTATACTCTGCTTTTCAGGGTTAAAGTACCCCCCAACTGGTTCAAAGTCCTCGTCACCACCGTCCTGTATGGGATCGTCCACGATACTGATCCATACACTATCCTGCCTGTTGGGATCGTAAGCCTTAACTCTGGCACCGAATAGGGGTCCCATCTCGTAAATGTACTCGTGTCCTGATCCTGCAGGCCATTCGAGCCTTGGCCAGGGGTTTACCCTGTCAGGGCCTCCTATGACCGTGGTGTTGAAAAACTTCAACCTGATCTTGTTTCCGTTGTGTATTCCAGATCTTCTATCTGCATGCCCTTTGAGATCGGCGCCTTTTCCGATCTGTGCAGGTGTTAGTTTTACATTCGGAGGCAGATACTTTTGATAGGGTACACCTGCATAAACGAATCCTGTTACCACGATTGCAAAAAGAAGCCTCTTCATAATCTCCTCCTTTTAAAAGTTCACAGAAATTCCAATTTTTACCAATCTTGGTGGACTGAAATAATAGGGTCTGATGTAATAACCGGGATCAGCTGTGGGTCTTGTCTGATGCGTGTATGTGGCTCTTCCCGTGTCGGTGTAAACGAGTACCTCGTTCTTCGTGTCGAGCAGATTGTAAACCTTGATTGAGAAGGTATAGTTGATGTTCCTTATCTTCATGTACCTTGCAGCACTCAGGTCGAAGTTGTATGTTGGGGGCTTCCTGCCGGAATTCTCACCGCCCCTGAGTGCCTCACCTGTCGTATCGGTAGGAGTGTAGGGGAGACCGCTTCCATAGGTCCCGGTAAGTGAAACCGTCCACTGATTGGGCTGAGACATCGTTAAAGTAAAGTTGATTTTGTGCCTCTCGTCCCAATCCAGTGGAACCATGTACTTGGGAGGCTCGTATCCGTGTCTGAGGTCCGCAAACAGGTCCCTCGGTCTGGAGTTTGACCCTTCGGCTATCTGATAGGTGTAATCTATTTCCCCTGAAAACATGCCAATGTTTCTGAATTTCAGGTAGAACGAAATACCCCTGATGTTTGCATAATCCCTGTTGGTGTAAACCATGTAGTGATCACCGGAAACATAGGTGGGAACGAGTTTCGTGGCAAGAAGATCCCTTACATCCTTGTAGTATCCGATAACTTCAAGACCAAAGTTTTCACTCAATGCCTGTTTGAAGCCAACCTCGTAGGCAACCGTTCTCTGTGGCTTCAGATCAGCGTTACCGAGGATCGTCCTGTTGGTAAGTAGCCTGTTTCCTGATTTTGCCCATTCAAAGTCAGAATTCCTGTATAAATAGTAATAGGGCGGGATCTGGAAGAAGTGACCATAGGAGAAGTGGAATATACCTGAGGCCGAAATGGGGAATGCAATTCCTATTCTCGGTGAAATCTGGTACTTGGGGTCAACCTTTCTGTATCCGGGGAAAGGTCCTCTCGTTGAATCCCATATCATGGGAGAGGGTGCAGAATCGTCCACCCAGACCTGCCATCTGGGATCGTACCAGTCAAATCTGATACCCGCATTTACCACCAGATCCTTGAACTCCATTTTGTCCTGGATGTAAGCTGAAACCTCAACAGGATGATGCAGGTACTCATCAACATCCGAAATCGTATCCCTGATCGGCAGAGCAGGAGGCTCCACCTCTGGATTTGTAACTGCAAGGGAGAGCCTGTAAAGGTCATACCTCGTAAACATCACGCCGGTTTTTATCATGTGTATGGGAGTCACCTGACTCGTGATGTCAAACCTGGCGAAGTAACTCCTGGTGTACCTCTTGAACCAGCTGAGAGATACTCCACCCCTTCTGAACTGGTGAGCAGAGATGAAGTATCCCCAGTAGGGGAACTTGTAGCCAAGCGAGTAGTAGGAATCATATACAAACTGTCTGAACTGGGACCAGTAATAGCTGAACTTCACAGAGTAAAATGTCCTGGGACTCAAGACATGATTTACCGAAAGGATACTCTGCCATGCTTCCTTCAGGTTATGTGGAGTTGCAAGTGGCTCCCACTTCAGAGAATGTATGTAACTTCTGTAATGCAGGTATGTGTAAAGGTTGGTCCAGGAAACCTTTATCGAATTTGTGGGTCTGGCCGTTAGTTTTAAATTCAGGAGATTTTCAGTTTGAGGGTTCATGGCCACATAGGAGCCGTCACCGTGTCCGTGAATGATCGTATCGTATCTCGTATCCGTTGGCAGGTAGTAATTTATACCGTAAAGCCAGCCATTCGTCTTGTAGTATCTTCCGCCAAAGAAGTATGTAATCTTTTTCCTGAATGGCAGGGGTCCTGAAACATTCCAGCGTACATCCTTATCGTTGGTAAGGTCAAATTGGTCTATATTCTCGAAAATATCAGTGTGGTTACTCAGTCTGTCACCTATGTATGCGCTCACCGATCCTTTGAACTTGCCTGATCCCTCGTCCGTTACTATGTTTACCACGCCGGACATGGCGTTACCGTACTCTGCATTGAATGTCCCTGCAACGAGATCCATCTGCTTGATAATGTTGGTGGGAACATAAACTGCGAGACCGTTGAGATACGGGTCAACGATGGGGATTCCGTCGATAAGATATGCGACCTCACCTGATCTACCGCCCCTCACATGGATGTCGCCACCCGGTCCTGTGGTCACCCCGGCCTTCATGGAGATGACCCCTGAAACTGTTTCAACTGGAATTTTCTTCAGGTCTTCTTTATCCGTTGTAATCAGGCTGGCAGTAACATCCTTTTTCACAATCTCTCTTTTCGCCTTGACGATAACCGGCTTTGCCTTAATAACGGTCTGCTTTAACCTGAAATTCACCTCGGTCGTCTGATCTGCTCTAACTAAAACACTTTCCTCAATAACGGGAGTGTAGCCGATAAGGGAGGCTTTAACGCTGTAAACACCGGGCGGTATGTTGATGATAAAGTAAAAACCATTGACATCGGTGGCTGCTCCCATGGATGTGCCGAGGATCACGACATTGGCACCTGGCAGGGGCTCTCCTGTCTCCGCGTCAACTACCGTTCCCGCAATTTTCCCCGTTTCACCGGCAAAAATTACCCCTGCAATCAGAAACATTAAAAAGAGCCTTTTCATAAAAATTCCTCCTTTTAATCTCAAAGTGTGTCAACAACTGTATCAACAGTTTCGATGCGGATCATAGAGGTGTCCATCTCGAGGATGCCAAAGTCAAATGTCTGACCGGACTGGAGATCCACTGAATCTGTTGAAAACGACCTGTAAAAGCAGGAATCTGTCGTGGAGTGAACCACCGTGGTCTCAACGACCACGCCACCGGCTGAATCTACATTGTGATAGAGGGTTTCAACACTGGTAAGTACATAAATTCCAATTTCCACAGTATCAACCGTCGTGCCCGTGGATTCTATTACATTTTTGAAACTCTGACCTTTCCTCAAATCAAGTCTGTAAATTCTCGGAAAAGCCCTCAAGGAGAAATATCCGTTAGCGTCCGTGTAGGTTGATGTGTGTGGTGGAAATGTTGAAACTTTAACGCTGTCAATGGGATTACCGAGTGTATCCACAACCCTGCCCTTGAAGTACCCTTCCTTCGGGTCTTCGATCTTATCTCTACAACCTGTCACATAAATCAGACTGGCAAAGATAAAAACTGTTAAAATTAACCTCCTCATAAACACCTCCTTTTTGTTTCCAGAATCCTTTTTACCTTTTGACGAATGACAGTTTTTTCAAAGAACCATCAGGGTTTTCAACTGTTAAATGGTAAATCCCATCAGGCAAATTTTTCAAGTTAATAAGAAGCTCCCTTCTCCCGGCAACATCAATCTCTTTTACCCTTCTACCTGCAACATCATAAATTCTGACCATCGCTGACCCACGGGGCAAAACCACATTTAATACCTCATGGGCGGGATTCGGGAAGATCCTTACAGAGGATCGCACGGTAGAGTTTTCCTTCACTCCAACAGGCAGGCCAAAAAAGTCAAGAACTCTGAGCATCACGAGCTTTCTTTTGTGATAATCGAGAATGGACTCAAATGGGAAACCGAGATAAACGATCTTCCCCGTGGATGTGCCATTACCAAATGTCCCCTCATACTGTATTCCTGCAGACCAGCCAGTTCCACCCACATACTCCATGGTGGATACTGACCCACCGTAAGGCCCCACACCGTCAGGGTAATCCACATCGTAATGCCATCTTCCATCGTCAAAGGAAATATTGCCCAACCCTTCAAAGATCCCTCCTGAAACAGGTGATACGCTGTAGGTTCCTGCATCGTCTCCAAGATAACTCGCCTTTAAGTAATTATGGTAAAAAAGGTGGTCCGTGGTATCACCCTGAGCCCAGAGATCCCATCCTATTTCTGAACCTGTAACGAAGAGCTTCCCGCCGTTCTCCAGATAGCTCTCGACCGCCACCTGCTCCACCGGCGAGAAGGATTGCGTTGAAGTACCTTCTTCTCCAAGTATCCAGTCAACGGCATCGTAATCCTGTAAATCAACAGATCCGTCTTCAACCCTCTCGTTGGATGTTGAGTTAAACCTTGCCCCGATTCGGGCCATTGCAAGCCCATGTTCCCTTATAAAGTCAAAAGTATTGTTTGTCCCACTTACTCTATCGAATCCATTTACAATGAGAACATTGTT
>JALSOY010000071.1 GCA_026986235.1 Caldifarciminota bacterium | reverse complement strand
AATAGGCCCCCTCCCGACTTGCTATCTGGATTGCCCTGGGGATATTTCCATGTCCCCTTTACCTCCGAGAGGTAGTATATGACTATATACTAATGCAAGTCAAGATTTTGCTCAATAGTCAAATCAGACCATGAAGAGGTAGGGCTTCCAGCTCTCGTCAGGTATTCTCTCGCCGTTCAAAATAAACAGGAAGTAATGGGGCTTTCTGGGTTTACGGAGTAACTTCATACCTGCCTGTTCCGGTGTTCTGTCTCCCTTTTTGTTGTTACATTTAAAGCAGGCGCAAACCAGGTTTTCCCAGGTATCTTTACCTCCGTACTTTTTGGGTATCACATGGTCAACCGTCATGGGGCCTTCTCTTGTTCCACAGTACTGGCAGGTATAGTTGTCCCTTTTGAGGATATTTTTCTTGGTTAGTGGGATTTCCCTGCGGTGTATTTTGATGAAGTACTTGAGTTTAATAACACTTGGGCGGGGTATTGCGAGCCTTTCGGCTCGCAATACCCCGCCATCATACCTGTGAACTATCTCAGCCTTCCCCAGATATACGAGGGTTACCGCCCTCTTAACCGTGCTGACATTTAATGGTTCGTAATTGCCATTTAGAACCAGTACCCTTCCTTTTAACGACATCACTCAATGCCTACATACTTCCTGTACGCCCGCTTGCGCAGCTTCTCAACCCTGAGGAGCTGCTTCCGGGCATAATCCTTCCACCTCGATGCTCCCTCTATTTCCAGCACCTTCTTGAGGTACTTTATCGCCTGATCATAGTTGTCCATGGCATCCTTGTAATACTCTCTTATCTTTTCTTTCTTGGCCTTTTTGTAGTATTTCCTCCCCGTATAAATGTATGTATCTGCAAGAAGAGCGTAGGCAGCCGCCTTGAGCTCCGGCTCTGGAATTTCAAGTGAAATCGCCTTGAGCAGTATCTTTCTCGCCTCGAGCTGATCGTGCTTCTTATCAAGGACCACGGATACCTTCTTCAAATACGGATACGGACTGTTTGGAGCAATCTCTATTGCCTTATCGTACATGCTCAGGGCTCCGTCCACATCTCCCTTTAAGAGTAGAAGATCACCCTTCTTCATGTAAAGGGTGTAATCGTCAGATTTCTTTTCTATTAACCTGTCGTAATACTTGAGGGCTTTGTCCACATATTCGGCCCTCTTAAGAGAGTCCCGCTCAGACTTGGCAAGTTTCTCGTATCCCTTTGCAAGTGCAGTAATGAGGTCAACATCGTCAGGTGTTTTGCTTATGACCTTTTCAAGGTACGGAACTGCTTCGTCGTATCTGCCCTGTTCTGCAAGAAATTTACCGTAGGATTTATTCAGGCCGGGATTGTCGGGATCTTTGGCAAGTGCCTCTTTATAAAGCCTCTCCGCTTCCTCCTTTTTCCCTGCTTTGTCAAGGAGTTTGGCAAGACCGTACCTTGCATCGTTGTTGTTCGGGTCAACCTCAAGGGCCTTTTTGTAAAAAATTATACCTGAATCGATCTGATTTTTGTAAATTCCATACATGAAGCCCAGACCCTGCCAACCTCTCGAATCGTTGGGATTGATCCGGGCGATCTTTTTATAAATGGTGGCGGCAGAATCGTAATACACCTTCCAGGTGGTATCCATCGTAATCGTCTGAGCCTTCTGCAGGTACGCCCACGCAAGGTTGAGATACGCCGGTATGAAAGTGGAGTCGTATTCAATCGCTACCTTGAAGTTCCTTATGGCATCGTCAAACTTGTTCTTGTTTAAATAGTCTTTTCCAACGGAGAACCAGATCCTGGCCGAGTCCGGCGAGTAAGTTCTCTTATGTCTCTTTGCCGTGGTCACGGGTCCTTGCTGGGTGGTTGTTGGTGCACAGGATGTCAGGTACAGTGTTCCAAGTATAGCTATAGCTGCGAAAAATCTTCTCATTTTTTACTCTACCTCCCTGGGAATTTTTTAAAGTGTAACCATCCTTTACACTCAATGTCAAGGTACAGGGGACCTTCCTCATAAAACCCCTCAATGTTGCCTTTAAAGGGATTCAAACTTAAAATAGTAACTGGAGGTAGAGAAGTGAATGAGGGAATTCTTTTAAACTTATTGGTCAGAAGTGGTAAAATTTCGGCTACCGATACCAGGAAAATACTTGAACATGCCAAAAAGGTGGGTAGCCTCAAAAAAGCCATCCTTGACCTTGGGGTTGTATCAGAAGAGGAACTTATAGACATCATTTCGAAGTACCTGAAAATTCAGAAATTTGACAGCAAGGTCCCACGGATAGATCAAAAAACGGTTGAAATCCTGCCATCTGACTTCGTAAAAAAGTACCGCATTGTGCCTTTTGCCAAGATGGGGAAGATCCTTCGCGTATTGATCGACGATCCGAGGAATCTTTCTCATCTGGAAGACATCAAGTTCCTCACAGGCCTCAATCCTGAGGCTTACATAACGAAGACGGCTGTAATAGATGCCCTGATTGAAAGATACTACGGTGGGGAACTGGAAATGATGGCATCCTCCCTTGAAAACGAACTTATCCAGGTTGTTGGGACAGAGGAGAAAGAGAAGGAGAAGACCATTGGTGACCTCATAGAGGAGGCCCCCCTTGTAAAGTTTGTAAACGGAATCATTATCAACGCTGTAAAAAAACACGCATCGGATATCCACATTGAACCTTACGAAAAGAAGTTGAGGATCAGGTATCGTATTGACGGGGTCCTTCAGGAAATCTCCACTTTACCGGTGAAGGTTAAAGATGCCATAGTATCCCGTATCAAGATCATGTCACATCTGGACATAGCCGAAAAGAGATTACCTCAGGACGGACACATTAAGATGAGACTTCCCAACGGAAGAACCATCGACCTCAGGGTCTCAACTCTTCCCACTCTGTTTGGAGAAAAGGTGGTCATGAGGGTACTTGATAAGTCCGCACTTACACTGGATCTCTCAAAGCTCGGATTTGAACCCAGACCACTGGAAGAGTTTATGAAGGCCATTAGAAGGCCCTACGGTATGGTACTCGTTACAGGTCCAACGGGAAGTGGTAAGACAACCACCCTTTATTCTGCCCTTTCGATACTGAACAGGCCTGAGGTAAACATAATGACGGCAGAAGATCCCGTGGAGTACGACTTTCCGGGGATCAACCAGGTCAACATCAGGGAAGACATAGGCCTGACATTTGCAACTGCACTCAGGGCATTCCTGAGGCAGGATCCGGACATCATAATGGTGGGAGAGATCCGTGACCACGAAACTGCGTCTATTGCTATAAAAGCGGCTCTTACAGGCCACCTCGTTCTCTCCACCCTGCACACCAACGACGCACCGAGTGCCATCACCCGTCTAATAGACATGGGCATAGAGCCTTATTTGGTGGCCTCTTCCCTCAACCTTGTGGTCGCTCAGAGATTGCTTAGAAAAATATGTTCATCCTGTAAGGTTCCAACTGAGGTGCATCCAGAGGCATTGAGAGAAATAGGACT
This sequence comes from Caldifarciminota bacterium, assembly GCA_026986235.1. Taxonomy (GTDB): domain Bacteria; phylum Hydrothermota; class Hydrothermia; order B15-G9; family WFZT01; genus WFZT01. The sequence continues at coordinate 11,952 of JALSOY010000071.1, read as the reverse complement.
CGATCCCGAGAAGGTAAAGGACTGGACCTTTTACAGGGGCAAAGGTTGTGGCGAATGTAACGGTACAGGTTACAGAGGAAGAGTGGGAATATACGAAGTCCTGACGATCACGCCGGAGATCAGGGAGATGATTTTAAACAAGGAACCTTTGAGCGAAATCAAGGAAAAGGCCATTGAACAGGGGATGATAACCCTCAGAGAGGCCGCTATTCTGAAGATGAAGAGAGGCCTTACCACAATTGACGAAGTCATAAGAGTAACAGCGGAGGAATAACATGGCAGTTACCATCAAGGAATTGCTTGAAAAAATGGTTAAACTTCAGGCTTCAGACCTGCACATCAGTGCCGGTGCTCCTCCAGCCTTAAGGATTAACCAGAAACTCACCCCCATGAGAGAATATCCAGTCCTATCGGGTAACGACACAAGACTCATGGTTTACAACATCCTCACAGAGGTGCAGAAGAAAAAGTTCGAAGAGAACAAGGAACTGGACTTCGCAATCTCAATTCCTGGTCTCAGTAGATTCAGGGCAAATGCCTTTTTTCAGCGTGGATCTGTGGCACTGGCTGTCAGGCGAGTGCCAATGGAAATACCCTCTGCTGAAAGACTCGGACTGCCAAAGGCAATTATTGACTTTACCAATCACCAGACAGGTCTCGTTCTCGTTACAGGTCCCACGGGAAGTGGTAAATCCACCACCCTGGCGGCCATGATTGATAAGATAAACTCAGAGAGGTATGTCCATATTATCACGATTGAAGATCCCATTGAGTACCTGCATAAGAACAAGAAGGCTATAATTGTCCAGAGGGAGGTGGGGCAGGACACACACTCTTTCGCCAGTGCACTGAAGTACGCCCTGAGACAGGACCCCGATGTTATCATGATCGGTGAGATGAGGGATCTTGAAACCATTGAAGCGGCTTTAACAGCTGCTGAGACAGGGCACCTCGTCCTTGCAACATTACACACAAGTTCAGTGGCAGAAACTGTTAATCGTATCATAGATGTTTTCCCACCACACCAGCAGGACCAGGTGAGGATCCAGATCTCCCAGGTTTTGAGAGGCGTGGTTTCCCAGAAACTTCTCCCGCGCATGGACGGAAAAGGCATGGCCCTCGCAACAGAAATCATGGTGGTCACCCCTGCGATAAAGACTATGATCCGTGAGTCGAGGATCCACGAAATTTACGGCGTAATTCAGACCAACAGGAAACTTGGTATGATGACATTAAACATGTCGCTCCTCGAACTTCTGAAAAAGCGCGTTATTTCATACGATGTCGCAATACTAAGTTCCCCAAATAAAGAGGAACTTGAAAGGATGTACAAACAGATGACACTTCTGAGGAGATAAATGCCAACCTATATCTGGCAGGGAACACAGGGCGGAAAAGTAGTTAAAGGAACTGTCAAAGCAAAAAATGTAAACGCCGCCGTTGAAAAACTTAGAGAAAAGGGGATAGGCGTATTTGATATTCGCGAGAAAGAAACGGGTGGTGGCATTGGAGGCCTCCTTGGTAGAGTCTCGTTCAGAGACCTTTCCGTGGTCACGAGACAGTTCTCAACGATGTTAAACGCAGGTATTTCCGTCGTGGAGGCACTGGACATCCTCGCTGAACAAACGACCAACAGGCGGCTTAAAAATATTCTCCGCGACATCCGGGCAGATGTGGAACAGGGTAGCACACTCACATCTGCGATGAGAAAATTTGAAAATACCTTCGGCCCACTTGCAATCAGTATGATTGAAGTTGGCGAAACAGGTGGTATCCTTTCTGAGACCCTCATGAAAATTTCTCTTCACTACGAAAAAATTTATAAGCTGAGATCCAAGGTAAAGTCAGCAATGGCCTATCCTGTTGTCATCTTTATCATCGCCATTGCTGTCATTATGGTTCTCCTGATCTTTTTAATCCCCACATTTGCCTCACTGTACGAGAGTGTGGGGATGAAACTTCCCGCTCCAACAAGGTTTGTTATGAACCTCAGTATGTTCCTGAGAAAAAACATCTTCTACCTTTTGGGAGGACTTGTGGCATTCGTTTTTCTCTTCAGAAGATGGAAAAGGACCGAAAGTGGCAGGAAGATCTGGGACAACATCGTTCTCCGCATACCCATTTTCGGTGGTCTTTTGCGAAAAAACGCAATTGCAAGGTTCACAAGAACTCTTGGAACGCTCGTTAACAGCGGGGTTTCCATCCTTGACGCCCTTGAGATCTCGGCGAGAACGGCCGGAAATACCGTCATAGAGAATGCCATTCTCAGGGCAAGGAGAAGCGTGAGTGAAGGGAAAAGTATCGCCGAACCTTTGAGGGAAAGTAAGATATTCCCCCCCATAGTTACTCAGCTCATTTCAATAGGCGAAAAAACCGGCAGATTGAGCGAAATGCTTGAAAAGGTTTCTGACTTCTTTGAAGAAGAGGTTGACGCAGCCACGACAGCCCTCACATCAATTATTGAGCCCCTCATGCTCGTATTCATTGGTGGTGTGGTCGGTGGAATACTCCTTGCAATGTATCTTCCCATCTTTAACCTCGCATCTGCTATCAAATGAAGCTCCCGAAGTCAGGATTCCTGGGCATATTTTCCGGTGAACGATACCACCGTCGGGATGTACTAAACTTCTTTGTCATAATCGCCACAGGAAGGCTTTTCGTAATCCTCTTTCTGATTATCGCAATTCTCACAGGGCTGGAAAGTGTAACCTCGAGTCTGGTCATCTCTCTGACAGCTTTCTTCTTTTTCATCTCTATATTGACCCTCCACCTCTACGACACATACAAAAGAAAGTTGAAGGCCGGAGAAAGTGGACACGAGGTTATCATGCTCTTTCTGTTCATCGACTTTACGGTTTACAGTCTCATCGTTTACCTGACCGGAGGGGTTTTTAGCAAGTTCTTTTACCTCTACTATCTCTTCCTCGTTGAAACCTTTGGACTTCTAAGCAGGTATGGAATCGTCCTGTTTTCTTTTCTCATAGTTTTTGCACTTTACATCATGACCATCTTAGGTTTCACCGGGAACTTCGCTCCACTACCTGAAATCCTCCCTCCAGAGGAGCTAAAGCACCTTGAAACTCAATTTCTTACAAAAAGTCAGCTGGCAATACACTTCAAGATATGGTCATACCTCATTATCGGATATATCGTATCTTTTCTTAACAGCAAGCTTGAGAAAGCAGAACTTGAAGCGGAGATAGCGAAAATCGAGGCAACTCAGGCAAAGATTGACCTGAAAAACATCGTAAACGCCCTGTCAAGCGGTCTCATCGTGTTTGACAAAAACAGGTTTGTAGCATATATCAACCAGGCGGCGAGGAATATTCTCAATCTTGAGGACAAAAGTATTCTGGATATAGACCATCTAAAAAAGATCCATCCAGAATTTGGTAACCTCGTTGAGCTGGCTTTTGAAAAACAGGAACCTGTTGAAAGGGAAGAAATAAGGATAAAAACCGGAAATAATGGTGAGAAACCCATTGGAATATCGGTAACCCATATCAAAGAGGGAACTGAAATCTATCCGAGGTACACGATTGTCGTATTCCAGGATATTACGGAAGTTAAGGAGATGGAGAAGAAACTGATGAGCCAGGAGCGTCTCGCAGCCATAGGTGAATTCTCAGCGAGTCTTGGACACGAGATAAAAATACCTTTAAGCTCCTTCTCTGTGGCTCTCGATACCTGCATGCAACTTGTGAAGCAACACAACTTAGAACTTTCCGAAAGCTACAGCACCATATTCAAGGTTGCCCGCGAGGACCTTAAACGCATCGTCAAGTTTGCAGACACGCTTCAGGACATCCTGAGTATGAAGAAACACAAACCCTCGATCCTCTCCATAGGTAGCTCGTTTAATGACATTCTGCTCCGGATATCCCAGAGTATTCAGGACCCTGACCGTGTCAATCTTTTCATAGAAAAAAACATCAATCGAGACATTGCCGTGGAGTTTGACAGGGGCCATCTCGAGCAGATTCTCCTGAATCTCGTCTCAAACGCCTTTGATGCAATAATTCTGTCCGAAAAAAAGAGGGGATACATAAAAATCGTCCTCCACGACGGAGAATACGGTGATTACACAGCCTTTGAAGGAACGGGAAATGAAAAGTCCATCAAAATTGACACGGATCAGGTATGTATAATAGTCGAGGATAATGGGCCAGGTATTCCCGAGGCTGTTAGAGAGAAGATCTTTCAGCCCCTTTTTACGACAAAACCCAGTGGTACTGGCCTTGGCCTGAGCATCGTAAAAAAGCTTGTTGATATCAATGGAGCTGAAATAAAATTGTACTCCTATCCTGAGACAGGAACTGCATTTGTAATCTGCATAAAAAAGCTCAGGAGAATTGAGCATGAAGAGAGAAAAGGTACTGATAGTTGACGACGAGTTAAACATCCTCACCATCCTTACGGCAATTTTGAAGGAGGAAGGATACGAGATAAAAAAGGCGGCTACTCCGGAGGAGGCAAAAGAGGTCGTAACGAAGTGGCAACCTGACCTGGTCCTTTTAGATCTCGTTTTTAAAGGTCACGAAGAAACAGGGATTGACATCCTGAGATACATCAAAGAATTCGATCCTTACATACAGGTTGTCATCATCACGGGGCACGGCACAATTGATACGGCTGTGGAGGCAATAAAACTCGGGGCGTACAACTATCTCACAAAACCATTGAAGCTCGAGGAGATAAAGATCCACACCCGCAGGGCTCTGGAAACGAGGAGGGTAAGGCTCGAGAACCTGCAGCTGAAGAGGGAAATTGAACATTACAGAAACCTTGAAGCCCTGAGTAGAGAGATCATAGGGAACAACAGGAAATTTCAGAAAGTCCTGGAAATAGCAAGAAAAGTCGCACCGACAGACGCAACAGTACTCATTACCGGTGAAAGTGGGACAGGGAAAGAATTGATCGCCCGTCTTATACACAACCTGAGCAGAAGGGCAGGAAGAAAATTTGTTGCCGTAAACATAGGTTCGTTACCAGATGACATCGTAGAAAGCGAACTGTTTGGCCACGAAAAGGGGGCCTTCACTGGAGCAGATAGGAAGAAAATCGGGTTTTTCAAGGAGGCAGATGGAGGTACCATCTTTCTTGACGAAATAGGAGAGGCGTCTCCCAAACTACAGGTCAGACTCCTCAGAATCCTCCAGTACGGAGAATTCTATCCCCTCGGCTCCACCAGACTCGAAAGAGTTGACATAAGGGTTATCGCTGCAACAAACAAAGATCTTAAAGGACTCGTTGAGGATAAAAAATTTCGAGAAGACCTGTTTTACAGGCTAAATGTCGTTCACATACACATCCCACCCCTTAGAGAAAGAAAGGACGACATCCCTCTCCTTATAACTCACTTTTTAAAGCGATTCCAGCAAAAGTACGGTGGTAAACCCAAAAGTCTTACTCACCGGGCACTGAGCACCCTAATTCACTACTCCTGGCCCGGAAACATCAGAGAACTCGAAAATGTCCTTGAGAACATGTACATCATGTCCACTGACGAAACTATAGACATTGATGTCCTGCCAGACCACATAAAAGATGAACTCCAGATTGACCAGATCTCGGAAAAGGATATTGAAGCCATCACGCCTGAATCAGTTCTACCACTGGAGGAAGTGGAAAGGAGGTACATTCTAAAGGCCCTGGAGGCCTTTGACTGGAATCGGAAAAGGGCGGCCGAAGCGCTGGGGATCGACGCATCCACACTTTACAGGAAGTTGAAAAGCTACGGGATCACTCCTCCTGATAGATAATATCAGCCTCTTTGTTTAAAATATCCCATCATGGGCATATTCATTCTCGTTGTCATTCTACCTGAATCTATCCTGGTCCTCCTGTCTTACTACCTCGGTAATCCCGGGTTTTCCGTTAAACTCAATACCCTGTTTATCTATCTCATACCCGTTGCTGGCAGCTTTCTTCCTTTTATCTATGCAAAACATCTTTCTCGCACCCTCACAAGAAAAGAGGTACATACATACATTCTGACAGTGGGATTGAGCATGCTCTCTATATTTTTCAATTCCGCAATTCTGCTCCTCTGGAAGTTCAACGCCGGATTTTACGCACTTATTCCCCTCTTTGTCTCAGAACCTCTGGTAGCTCTATACTTTATCTCGTTTAACAGGAAATTGAGAGGGAGTTTAAAGTGAAGGTTTATGTGGTTTCTGACACTCACTTCGGTCTTGAGCTCCAGGAGCATCCAGATAGAGAGAGACGGAAACTGTTCTTTAACTTTTTAGAATCCATAGAGAGCGATAGTGACGCCCTCGTTCTCCTTGGCGACATATTCGACTTCTGGTTCGAATACCACCATGTGATCCCATCCGGGTACTTTGATGTGCTCAAAGCAATCTCGGAGTTTGCACGGAACAGGAGGGTCGTCTTCGTTGGGGGTAACCACGACATGTGGGCCAACGGATTCATCGAATCCCTCGGTATCGAAGTCTATCCCTGCGAATTCGAACTTGAAATCAAAGGGAGGAAAATTTTCATGGCACATGGAGATGTGCTGAGAAAAACCGATCTTGGCGGAAGACTCACGAGAATCGTAATGGGAAACAGGGTATCAAAATTACTTTACAAAATTCTGCACCCTGATCTCGGAGTCGCACTTGCAAAGTTCGTTTCAAAACGATCAAGGGTTAGATCCCTACGCCAGGAGCTGAAAAACCCCGTTAACCCATCTGTCATCGAAATCCTGAAGGACGGATACGACGCAGTCGTTCACGGTCACATCCACTATCCTTACATTCAGGAGTTTGAAGAAGGGATTTTCCTCTCAACTGGAGACTGGCTCTGGCACTTCACCTATGGAATAGTCGATGAAAAAGGCCTCACACTGGCTTATTTCCTTGAAGGGGGAAAAACCTCAATCGCCTGGATATAGTAAAAATTCCCTCCTCTCCTCACGAAATCTCTCAGCTTCTTTTAGCCATCTATCAATAAAAGACTCGTCGTTTTTTCGTACGAGGTCGGTCCCCGTTAAAAGATCGATAAAAAAACGATCGCTGTACTTTATAAGCTCAAAATCCTCAGGATACAGTTCTCTGATTGAAAGAAACAGGATTACTCCATCAAATACAGAAAATTCCCCAAATTTTTTTAAGGGCACAATCTCAAACCCCCTGCAAACTTCCCCTGAATGTTTGGAAGATGTGGGTATGAATTCCAGCGGAAGAAACCTGTACTGCTCCATAAAAAGACCCTCAAGGTTGATGTAATCACGCAGATCGAAGTAGGGGGCTCCAAAAATCCTGAACGGATTGTATGTCCCTCTCCCCTCAGATACATTGGAACCCTCAAAAAACACGGTTAGCATGTAGAAAAAAATGGTATCCCATGAGTTTATAGCCGGAGAGGGCGGAATAAAAGGATAATCTTCAATCTCATAAATGGATTCGCCGTGCCACCCTTCGACCCCGACGATCTCAAGATCAACATCAAGATCCTTCGCAATAAACCTCGCCATCTCGCCGATGGTCAACCCGTGCCTGATGGGTACATCCACGGATCCCACAAACGACCTGTAATCCTCTTCGATCAACCCTCCCTCAACCTTCCTGCCGAGGGGATTTATTCTATCAAGGACAATAACCTTCTGGTTTTCCACACTCTCAAGTAGAAGTTTCAGAGAACTTACATATGTGTAGAACCTGAGACCTATATCCTGAATGTCGAATATGACGACATCCACGCCTTCGGCTATTGCACTTAAACTTTTTTTCCCGTAGGTCGAAACAACCGGAATGCCGGTTAAAGGATCGAGGGTCTCTTTGACCTCCTCACCTGCCTGAAATGCCCCGTAGAGACCGTGTTCAGGGGTAAGCAAAAACTTTATCCTGACGCCTTTTTCAATCATTGCGATGTATCCTGGCCTGTAATCGTGTGTAACCCCGCTCCTGTTTGTAAAGTACGCTATACTGGACTTTTTTAAATAGGAAGGGAAGTCCCTGAGGAGCACATCGATTCCGTTTAATATCCTCATCTAAAGTTCCTTTAACCTCAAAACGATTCTGTCTTCAATCCCTTTTGCAAGCCTTACGCTACCGATAAAGTTGTTTATTATGATGGAGAACGCCAGTTTCCTGCCTGAATTTGTCTCCAGATACCCGGAGAGCGAGGAAACGGATGTCATGGTCCCCGTCTTTGCCCTGACAAACACCCTTTTTTCAGTGAAGCGCTTTCTGAGAGTTCCATCCCTTCCACCGATAGGCATGGATGTGAGAAACTCAGGTGCAAACGAAAATTTCCTGTAAGCAAGGTAAAGTAGCTTTGTGATGATGTCCGCAGAAACGAGGTCGTACCTTGATAGCCCTGACCCGTCAACAAGCCTGAACTTCGTGGTATCTACCCCCGCCATATCGAGAAGCCTCTTTACGAGGGAAATCCCCTTTCTGGCACTTCCCGGCGGCCCAAGAAGTTCAGCAGCGGTAAGCTTCAAAATACACTCTGCCTTAAAATTCGAGCTCCATTTCATCATCTCCCTCACCAGCTCGGATAGAGGCCTCGAAGGTAAAATCAGAAGTGTATCAAGAGTTGAGTCCACAACAAATGTGGTCTCACGAACACAACCGTTAAAACTATCGCTTAAAAGTTCTCCAAGGTGATAGCCGAAAAATTTCTCAGGTAAATCGTAGCTCCTCACATACCTGCGTGTAACAGAATTTCCAGGGATCTGACCCTCAACAAAGATTACCTCCTGTCCATCAACTGGCTTCAGTGCCACGGTGAGTTTAAGGGAATCAGTATCTGACACGGTGACTGCCTCGTTCACTATCCTGAAAAATCTGGAAGATGGGAAAGTCCTGACCTCAGGTCTGAAACCGTAAGATTTACCGGGAGTTATAAATATGGACACCACATTTTCGTCAACTGAGAGGGCAGAAATCCTTGAGGAATAATAGTACTGGAGGTCGTCCCACATCCAGCCCTGCCCTATTTTCAGGGAATCGAAATAAGATCCGTCAACATAGATACATCGAGGGGGCTTTTCAAGCTTCTGCCGTAAAATCTCCGCTACATAAAGAAGGTCTCTGTAGGTGAACCCCATGTCACCGTAACCCTTGACAAAAAGATTTCCTTCAGAATCTGCGAAAAAATCAGTGTGGGTTCTGAACCATGGGCCGAGGTAGTACAGAGCCGTGGCCGCTGTAAAAATCTTACCGTTTGACGCAGGAAGCAGGAGTTTACCAGGATTTTTCTCGTAAACCGTCTCCCCTGTCTGGAGATCTAAAACTTTTATACCTACAGTCGCCGTCCTGAGAATGGTGTCACGAAGTATGAGATCGATGTCCTGAGACAGACCGTGTGAAGTGTTAAGAACAGGTCTGCTGGTGCAACCAGCTAAAAGGGTTAAAATTACGACGAGTCTTTTCATAGTAATGAAAAGATAAAATCCACCCTCAAAAGTGTCAAACACAGGACTCTTACCTGCTCCTGCAGAAGGGCTACCGGAAAGTGGGGGCGGAACCTTATACTTGAGTATTCCCGCAAATGGCTCGATCATATTAACCATTCCACACCAAAGGGGTGATCAAATTGAAATTACAGTTAGAGGACCTGAAACCCGGTTTAAATGAATTCTGGGCATCTTACGACGGAGAGGAGCTGGAACTCCAGAGCAAGGACTTCCAGCTTCTTGGCAGGTTAAATCTTTACATAAAGGCTATAAAATCCGGCAGGAATGTTGAACTGACCCTTGAGGCCAGCTATAAACTCCGGCTTACATGCGCCCGTTGTCTTGACGAATTCGATAAGGAGTTCAACGAAAGCGAAACCTATTACATCAAAATCGGCAGAGAGCCATTTTCCCCGGAAAAGTCTTTGAAAGAGAAGGATATTTTTACCCACTTTATCGAAACGGATGAAATTGATGTTGTTCCATTTGTCAGGGAGATAGTCATCCTCTCTGTGCCCATGAAACCACTATGCAAACCTGATTGCAGGGGCCTGTGTCCGGTTTGCGGCGCCAACTGGAATTACGAGACCTGTGAACACATGAATCAGCCAAAACTGGACACCAGGATGGCAAAACTCCTTGAGCTGAAGTCAAAACTTGGCCTTTAAAGGAGGTTTTTGACATGAAACTCGTTGAAGTCGTCCCGAATTTCTCAGAAGGTCGAAATGAAGAAGTGGTTAATAAAATCGTTGCAGAGATAACGAAAGTTCCAGGAGTTAAACTTCTGGACATGGAAATGGATCCTGACCACAATCGCAGTGTGGTAACTTTCGTTGCTCCGCCTGATGCCGCTGTGGAGGCGGCATTCAATGCCACAAAAAAGGCTGCGGAGTTGATCGATCTTAACAAACACCAGGGAGCTCATCCAAGGATTGGTGCAACTGATGTCATTCCTTTCGTGCCTCTAAAGGACATTACCGTCGAAGAATGTGTGGAACTTGCCAACAAACTCGGCAGGAGAATTGCAGAGGAGCTAAAAATCCCTGTATATCTCTACGAAGAGGCAGCGACGAGACCCGAAAGAAGAGACCTCGCCTGGATAAGAAAAGGTGAGTTTGAAGGTCTGAAAGAGGCTGTCAAAACCGATCCTGCAAGAAAACCCGACTACGGTCCCGCAGAGTTACACCCCACAGCAGGTGCCACCGTCGTGGGTGTCCGTAAGTTCCTGATCGCTTACAATGTCAACCTCGGAACAAACGACATTTCAATAGCCAAAAAGATTGCAAGGCGGGTAAGGGCAAAGCACGGAGGCCTTTCTGCAGTCAAAGCTCTGGGATTTGAGCTCAAAAACAGAGGTATAGTGCAGGTTTCAATGAACCTGGTGGATTTTGAAAAGTCCCCGGTGTATCTCGCATTCGAACTTGTTAAATTACTCGCAGAGAGGTACGGCGTACCTGTTATAGGATCGGAGGTTGTGGGACTTATCCCACAAAAGGCCCTCACACAGGTGGCAGACTTTTACCTTCGACTTGAAAACTTCAATGAAGATCAGATACTTGAAAACAGACTGGGTTACGACAATCCCGTTGAAGAGTTCGTCACGGAACTCTCCCTGCCCACTCCCACTCCCGGAGGTGGCTCGGCATCCGCGTTATCTCTCGCTCTATCCTATGCCCTCATCTCCATGGTATCCGGACTCACTCTGAAAAGTAAGAAGTATAAAGATTCATGGGAAATCGCCAAAGATGTTCAGGAAAAGGCCTATGCCGGAATAAAAAGGTCGGTTGAGCTCATGAGGGAAGACACCGAGGCATTCAACAGGGTAATGGAAAGTTTCAAACTACCGAAAGGGACAGATGAAGAGAAAAGAGAAAGGCAGAACGCTATACAGAATGCATTGAAAAAAGCCACGGAAGTGCCTCTCGCCACCATGGAGCTGGCTTTCAGTACGCTTGAGCATCTTAAAACCCTTGCCGAGCATGGCAACAAAAACGCGGTTTCAGATGTAGGAGTTGCAGCCCTGCAGGCAAGGGCCGCTTACGAAGGTGCCAAGATGAATGTCGTTATAAACCTGGGATCGATAAAAGATCAGGATTTCGTCAACAAAATCCGTGAGAAAGTAAACGGGATGGATACCACATTCTATAATGAGATTGAGGGAGTTATCAAAAAGGTTTACGAATCCATGGGGTAGTTGATCTTCATACTCATACCACATGCTCTGATGGCCTCTATCCACCTGAAAAACTTATAGAAAAGGCGGCTTTTAAGGGAATAAGGGTGATTGCGGTGACAGATCACGACACGGTGGCGTGTCTGGAGAGGGCCATCGCCCATGGAAAGCTGATGGGACTCGAAGAGGTCGTTCCCGGAGTTGAACTTTCTTCAGAAGAAAATGGGAGGGAGGTCCACATTCTCGGATACTACATGGATTATGGAGACGAAGACTTTCTCGGTGTTCTTCGCGCGTTCAGGGAAGAAAGACTCAACAGAGCAAGGAAAATGGCAAAAATATTGCAGGACCTGGGGCTCGATGTAACTTT
>JALSOY010000070.1 GCA_026986235.1 Caldifarciminota bacterium | reverse complement strand
TGAAATTATCGGTGTAACCGTCCTAACCAGTGTGGCACAGAAAGAGTTTGGACACCTGTATGGAACGGAGATAGAGAAAGTGGTTGAAAAGATGGTCGAGGATTTTGTCAAAATTGGTGGCAGTAATGTCGTTCTCTCCGGCAGAGAGGCCCCGGAGATAAAAAGGAAGTACGGGATACGGGTGTTTGTACCGGGTATCAGGCCCTCCTTTGCAGTTACAGGTGACCAGTCGAGGGTTGTTACCCCGGAGTTTGCAAAAAAACACGGGTTCGATTACATCATCGTAGGGAGACCCATTACCCATTCAGAGGATCCAGTTAAGTCTCTTCTCGAGATCAGGAGAGAATTTTATGGAGTTTAGGAGTTTTGAATGTAAGGGATGCGGAACGGTTATCTGGGTTCCAGAGACTCAGGATGATCCCCTTTACTGTCCGATCTGTAGAAGCGGTATGACAGAAGTTGAAATAAAACCTGACGAAAAGGCGAAAGTGTTTACCTGCCCCGAATGCGGAAATGAATTTCTGATGACAAAACCACCGTACAAATGCGCATACTGTAACTATACATTTCCAACAACTCCTTATCTGAGACAGGAAGAGAGACTATAAGTTTCCTGAGGCTCCCCTTATCCCGAAATGGGTGTTAAAAAACGATCACTTCTAAAACGCAACAACCTTCAAAAGAAAATCGAAGATTTAGCGTAATTACCTTGATTTCAGGAATTTGAGACTTTATACATTCAGGCATGAATCAGGTGATTTTTCTTCTTCTAATCTCTCTGAAACTCGTTTCAGTCCCTCATTTAACAGGCAGAAACGGAGATTTCATACATTACAAGAAGATTGTCCATGCATTCAGACTGAAATACTCTGTCAGGGGTGGGGAGGTCAGGATTTACAGGATAAGAATATCCAGAAATGGGTTTGTTTACCTTGACGGAAGAAAGATGCCCTTTAGATCCCGGAAAGCATACATTGAAGCCAACGACTGGGCTTACCTCCTTTCGAGAGTCCTTAGATCAAAGAACCTCTACTGGGAAGCTTCGAGGAAAAAATTCATAGTCTCAGGTTACCCACCAAGTGTCAAATTGAAGAAAAAGAAGGATTACCACCAGCTCGTGGAGTTTGAATTTTATCATAACCGTGACATAAAGCCCCGTATCGAACGCAGGGGAGATACCCTCAAGGTCCACTTTTCGAGGGGATTCATGGTCAGCTATCCTGATAAGTTCAAAAATACTCTCTGCTCAGCCGTCAGGTTTCGGCATACGCTTTCAGGATTAAAGTTGACCTTCTACCTGAAACAGAATGTAAAGGTTGTTTACAGGATAGGACAGAGGTACACACGGTTAAAGTTTTACATCAGGGAAAAAAGGCGGGTGAAACCCGTTGATCTAATAGTGATAGATCCCGGTCATGGAGGAAAGGATCCCGGGGCTATCGGGTATGGAGGTATAAGGGAGAAGTACATAACGCTTGCGATAGCAAAGGAAGTGAAGAGAATAGCACGCAGGAAGCTGGGTGTAAGGGTTGTTCTGACACGGGAGAGGGATGTCTTTATTCCCCTGTGGAAGAGGTCAGAGATGGCCAACCGTCTTGGGGCGTCCCTGTTTATATCCATACATTGCAATTTCTCAAGAAACAAATCTGCCAGAGGGGTTGAGACATACTTTCTTTCCAGCGCGAGAACGAAGTGGGAGAGGGCCGTGGCTGCACTGGAGAATGCTTCCGTTAAATACGAGATCAACAACCATAAACAGTATGATATGGTTAAAAGGATACTTGGCGATCTTGCGCAGAACCAGTATTTGAAGGAGTCTCAGATACTTGCAAGGTTTGTTCACGAGTCCATTGTAAAAAAGACAGGTTCAAGAAACAGGGGGATAAAACAGGCAGGATTTTATGTTCTTTTCTTTACACATACACCCTCAATACTGGTTGAAACGGGTTTCATATCCAACAGGTACGAGGCAAGGAGGTTGAAGAGCAGGTGGTACATCAGGAAAATAGCAGAGGGAATTGTTGACGGGATTGCATTATACTATTCGAAGTACGCAGAAAAACAGTAGGGGGAAGATGTCTGAGTATAAATTCATAAAGAAACTCGGGGAGGGAAGATCAGGGGTTGTTTACCTCGTCGAAAAGGATGGTCGTCTCTATGCACTCAAGACTCTGAGAGAGAATGAGAGACTCCCTGAACTTATTTCGGAATTTTTTATCCTCAGAAGCGTTTCTCATCCTAACATAATCGGTGTGTACTCAATAAACACCTCTCCCCCTCATGTTCTGCTGGAATATGCGGAGAAGGGGAGTCTTGCGGGAAAGAGTTACACAGAGGATATTGATTTCTTTTTGAGGAAATTTACAGGGGAGATTCTTCCTGCAATTGGAGAGCTTCACAGACGGGGTATCATTCACGGGGATATTAAGCCGTCCAATGTCCTCGTAACGGGAAAGGATGTATTTAAAATAGCGGATCTTGGAGGGGCTCAAAGGGCTCATGATTTTTCGCGAAGTTACACTTCACTCACCATAGCCTATACCTCACCTGAAGTCCTCAGGGGCGAGAACCCCGGGCCGGAAAGTGATGTATATTCCCTTGGAGTCCTCCTTTATGAGATGTTAACAGGAAAACTACCATTTGATGGAACGCCAGAAGAGATTATTAACGGTCACTTCATGGGAGTTCCGGTGGCACCTCACGAGGTCAATCCCCGCATTCCTATCAGTGTATCCAATCTGATCCTTAAAATGCTTGAAAAATCGAGACTTTCCAGGCCCGAGAGTGTGGAAGAAGTTGAGTCAATCTTTGGCAGAATTATCAGTGATCAGGGCGTTTACATTGATAAAAGCGAGAAAAATACCTTCATCAACAGGGAGAAAGAGCTCAGGATCGTTAACAACTTTCTCAAAAGGATCTTAGAGGGCGGTAAGAGTGCAGGAAATTTACTGATCTTTGCGGGACCTTCCGGTATAGGTAAGACTGCCCTCGCCCTCGAGGTGATGAGCCGGGCACAGATACAGGGATTCCTCACTGTAAAACTGGATTTTAAAGGCAGTCAATACACATCTTCGCTGAGACTTGCTCAAACATTTCTTGAAAATTTTCTCAATATTAAATTTCCTCAATTCAGGGGTGCCAATCGCCGTGACCAGATAATCAGAAATGTTTACGAGATATTAAAAGTCGCATCGAGTAAACTTGCCACACTGCTGGTTATTGACGAATTACCGTCAAAAGACGAGGTTACCTGGAGGATGCTCTCGGACATCTCAAGATTACTCAGAAAGGAAAGAGTGGGTATAATAACATTCACTGATACTGAAATGATTGAAAATGTGAGGGGGGCTGGCAGGGTATTTCACCTTCAACCACTAAGTAAAAGGCACATGCAGGAGCTGGCAGTCAGATCTGGCTTAAAGCTGAAAGATGAGATTTACGATCTCACAAAGGGGAATCCCGGGAGGTTTACAGCTTTTATGAACTGCATGAAGTATGGTGGAAGTCAGGAGGAATGCAGGCGAAATATCGAGTTAAAATCTTCTGAGTTCCTTATAAAAGACTTAAAGGATTGGGAAATTCGCATATTGAGGTATATGGCTCTCGTGGGGAATCCCATTGACCTTGATCTCGTTTCAAAAATCTTCGGGCTGGATCGTGTGGCAGAGACTCTTTACAGGTTTATAGATAGAGGAATAATCATGAAAAGGTACCGCTACCATATTCAGGAAGAATTCAGAGACGCCCTACTTGAAGGATGGAATGGGAGAAAGGATGCCACGCTTGAGATTGCAGAGCTCCTTACTTCTGAGGGGAAGTACAGAAAGGCTTCGCGAATCCTCTTTGAGTCAGGTTTTTACAATGCCTCTTTCAGGAGACTTTCTCCTGAGATCAAGAAAGCACTGAAGAAGAGAAACTTCATCAAACTTTTCGATCTTCTGAGGTACTACGAAGATGTAAGCCTTTCAAAGAGGGAAAAGGGAAAGTTTACCACCTTATACGCTTTCACTCTAATAAACCTTGGACTTTACAGGCGTGCACTCAATTTAATAGAAGAGAGTTATTCCCTTATAGAGAAGCCTGTTGCAGACTTTTTAAGGGGACTTGCTCTCAGAGAAA
>JALSOY010000069.1 GCA_026986235.1 Caldifarciminota bacterium | reverse complement strand
CGAGTAAAGCTGCCTTTCCGAATTTATCAACCTCATACATCCGATCGAAGTAAGCGGGGAGAAAATGCGGGGAAAGCTGTCTCTCTTCAAATTTCAAAGAGAGGTCGAGGAGGCCGAGGCCTGAGAGCTGGAAGATGATACCCTCAGCTGCACCGTGGCCGTTATCGACGATTTTCCCGTAGTCGGCATACACCTCTGTACTGAGGAAAGAATACTCAAAAACGGGAAAACCTGCGTCAAATCCAAAGGCTGAGATACCGTCGTGGGTTTCCTTTTTCTCATCAGGATCGAAATCTCTAACATAGGAAGCTCCGATCTCGAGTCTTTCAGCAATGGGCACACCGACGAAAGGTCTTATAGTCCCTCTTGCTCCCACAAGACCCATTCTTCCGAAATCGCTGTTAAAAAATTCCATACCCCACAGCCCTCTATCAATTGACACCTCCATACCGATTTTAACCACATCGGACCTCACTCTGTTGGAGTAGTTGTAAACGAGGAAACCGTGTCCGAGGGTGGTGAAGTTTAATGCGCCCAATCTTACATAGAGAGGAGATCCTTTGTGTCCGTACCTAATGTAAGAAATGATCCTTGCGTAGTCTCTCTTTGAGTCCCAGTCGTCTTTTTTAATTCCCTCTTTGGGACTGAAGAGGAGGGGTATATTAAGCCCCACTCCGAACCTGCCAAAGGTGAGTTCTGTCATCAGGTTAAATGCAATGTATGGATTTCCATCGATAACGGAAACTCCCATGCCTCCTCCGATGTTATTTACAGTATCGGGAGAGAACTGTGCCCCAAGAATTCCCGCAAATATCAGGGTAAGAATTTCTTTCTTCATCTCAAACCTCCTACATAAAGGTTACCCTCTCGTACAGTTCCACATACTCCTTTGCGGAACTTTTCCAGGAAAAATCCCGTGTCATTGCTATCTTTACGAGTTGTTGCCAGGTTTCCTGGTCTTTAAACACCTTAAGAGCCCTCTTTATGGCGTCGATCAGGTGTGCATGAGTGTAGGTTCCAAAGCTGAAGCCGTAACCCTTCCTTTTCCCGGGATCTCTTTTTAACTTTTCGTAGGTGAAATCCTCAACTGTATCCGCAAGTCCTCCCGTTTTTCTCACGACGGGGATGGAGCCATATCTCATAGCAATCATCTGGCCAAGGCCGCACGGCTCGTATCGTGAAGGCATGAGGAACATGTCGGATCCGGCGTATATCCTTCTTGCGAGCACCGGGTCAAAACCAATCCTTACTGCAAATTTATCGGGGAATTTTGTGCCAAAATCTACAAGAAGGTCCTGATAGACCTTATCTCCTGTCCCGAGGATTACCATCTGTAGATCAAGTCTCGAAAGTTCGTTCATTGCATCTGCCAGCAGGTCAAACCCCTTTTGTGCCGCAAGTCTTGAGACGATTCCGATCAGTGGAAACTCGGATCCTGCTGGTAGTCCCATGTCCTCCTGAAGACGGGTCTTGTTCAAGATTTTCTTGTAATGGAAGTCACCGTAGGAGTAGTTATAATAAATATATTCGTCCGTCTCGGGATTCCACACATCGTAATCTATTCCGTTTAAAATGCCATACAGGTGCTCTCTCCTTTTGTACAGTACACCCTCGAGGCCGTAACCAAACTCAGAGGTTTGTATCTCCCTTGCGTAAGTGGGACTGACAGTGGTTATAACATCCGAGAAGAGGATCCCACCTTTCAGGAAGTTGACTTTACCGTAAAATTCAAGGGCTTCCATGGTGAATAGAGATTCCGGGAGCATGAGGCTTCTGAGAACATCAGGGGGAAAAGTTCCCTGGTAGGCGAGGTTGTGTATGGTGAGAATAGTCTTTGAATCGGCCAGGTATGGAAATAGATCAGTGTTTTTTAAGTAAACCGGTACGAGTGCGGTCTGCCAGTCGTTAAGGTGTATTATTCCAGGTTTGAAATCCAGTCTTTCGAGGAGTTTCAGAGCCGCCATCGAAAAAAAGCCAAATCTCAGGGGATTGTCTGGATAATCACCTTCAGGCGTTCCGTAGAGATAATCCCTATCAAAGTACCTGTCGTTTCTAATAAAGTAGGTCGTAACACCCCTGTGTTCTTTCTTCAGGATCTGAGTCTTAAACACTTCTCCGTTGAACTCCACATCAATAACGATACCGGTGTCTTCAGGTTCATGTTTTGATACAAAGCTGTTGTAAAAGGGCATGGCGAGGATAATATCCACGCCGAGCTTTTTTAAGCTTACAGGGAGTGTACCTGCGACATCAGCAAGTCCTCCGGTTTTGGCAAAAGGATATATCTCCGATGCCAGATAAAAAACTTTCATGTTTTACCCTCCCTCGGATTTTTCAATTTTAAGCCGTATTTTTTGAAAAATCTCAGGCCACTCACCACATGGTAGTACTTATATATCGAAAAGGGATGCTTTGCACTCCTTCTTTTCCACTCGTGTATGGCCTTTACATCCGGTATGTATGCCACTTCCCATCCTGCCTTCCACATACGATAGCAAATATCGACATCTTCAAAGTAAAGATGGAAGTTTTTGTGGTCAAGAAGTCCGACTTCCTCTATTGCCCTGCGACGAATAACCATTGCAGCCCCGGTTATCCAGTCCACTTTTACAAATCCGTTTAAAGATTCCATGTGCCTCAACTCATACTTCGAGTTGATACTCGTATTCCCAAAAAAACTATCAAGGCCAAGGCCTCGAAGAATCATTACAGGGATACTGGGGAAACTCCTCGCCGAAGGTTGCCTTGTCCCATCTGGATTCAGCAACATGGGACCCGAAATCCCGACTTCCGGGTGTTTCCTCATAAAATCAACGACCCTATCAAAAAGACCGTCAAGAACAATTATGTCAGGATTTAGAAGGAGGATAAACTCACCCCCTGTTTTTCTTATCCCGATATTCGCGTTATAAGCAAATCCGTGAGGTCGTGAGTTTTTGATAATTCTGACATCCGGATAGACCTTTTGAACAACTCCTGCCGTTCTGTGAGGGGGGAGGTTGTCTATGAGAAGAAACTCAAGCCCTACAGTCCAGTCACGCTGGAATATGGAGCCGTAAAGTCTCATGACCTCGTCTTTATGACCGTGACTTATCGTTATGACACTTAGATCAACCATATTTCAGGACCTCCAGATATTCTTTTAAGGCCTCCCCCCAGAATCTCCCTGGTGTGAGCTTTTTACTACCCAGAGGACTCCAGACCGGTCTCCTTACGCTCTCTCCCAGTTCTTTATATGATATCGGAAAAATCTCCGATTTTATACCGTAAAGATCAAGGATTTTTTTTGCAAAATCGAACCAGGTCGTGACCCCCGAGTTGGAAACATGATAGATACCCGGTGGTTTATCCCCGAGGATCACATCCCACATCCTTATGGCTGCGTCTTCTGCATAAGTGGGGGTCATGTATATGTCGTTAACGACTTTGATATACTCACCTCTACGGGCCCTGCTTAAGATTTTCAAGACGAAGTTTCCATCCTTTTTCGAGGTTCTGCCAAACAGACTTGATATCCGGAAAATATAAGAGTTTTTTGTGTGCTGTACCAGGGTTTCCCCGAGGAATTTTGAGTATCCATAAATGTTGAGAGGAGAGGGTCTATCATCTTCAAAATAAAGTTCTCCCTTTTTCCTCCCATCAAATACATAGTCGGTACTTATAAAAACAAAAATGCCACCGTGTTTTTCAAGCGTAACTGCCATGTAAAAGGGAATAAAACCGTTAATAAGTATGCTCGTGTCACTCTTTTTTTCACACTCCAGGGTGTTGTGAAACGCTGCTGTATTGATAAAGACATCGGGTCTTTCTTTCTCAATGAACTCTCTGAAGGTTAGAACATCCCTGATATCAAAATCCTCTCTCGTAAGAGGAATCAGAGATATCTTTTTCGGAGCGTTCCTGATGAGAGCAGATCCTAACTGACCGTTGGCACCTGTTATGGCTACTTTCATGAGAAAAACACTTGATCTTCCCCTTTCAGGGGGACACACCATGCAGCAAAGTATCTCAATATTAATGCTACATGTATTCACATGTCCAGAGGAAGTTGGAAACATGTATTCCCCATCAGAGGAGGAAAACATCAGGAGATAAGGATCTCCCTGTTTTAGAAGGGGGGATGTATTCTG
>JALSOY010000068.1 GCA_026986235.1 Caldifarciminota bacterium | reverse complement strand
GTAATCCCGTGGCGGTTTCCTCTCCCGGTTTACCTGAAAGGTCCCGGTATGGAGAAAATAGGGGAAAAGCTCAAAAAGATGGGGCTCGTGGCTTCATATAAGTTTGATGTCATGATAGACTACCTTTCCGGTAAAAAAGTTCGGGTATTGCGACTCAATACTTTCAAATATCAGAGTCTTTCCAGGTATCTTGAGCACTACGAGAGGGGGATTGAAATTTTCAACACGGGCATACCGCCTGAGACATATTTCATGATCCTTACCGGGCTTTTCCCTTCTGCAAAGGTTGAAATTCTGAAGAAGTCTCCCCCTGAAATCAGGGTTCTGGATTCCCCGGAGGATACTGATTGGGAGCTCCCTGACCTGAGAATTATGGAGATGTTTATCTCAGGTCCATCCTATGTGGCACCGGGAAGTATGGGCTCAAAAATCACCCTCAGAATCGAGGGCACGGAGATGGATCTTGAGATGGATGACCCTATCAGATTTCTGCGAACCATCAGAAGGATTATACGGGACTACGATCCACATGTAATTCTGACAGATTATGGAGATAAGCTCATATTTCCGGTTCTGATGAGGCTTGAAAGGGCTTACAGGATCAAAACTGGTTTAAACCTTGAAGTTGCCGCCACAGGCGTATCCTTTGTGTCTTACGGAACAGTATTTTACCGTGCACCGTCTCACCATCTTCTTGGTAGATGGCATATAGACAGGAAGAACTCGTTTTTGTACAGTGAATCCGGCCTCGAGGGGATCGTCGAGGTTGCAAGGATATCCCGTATTCCGGTTCAAAGGCTTGCAAGATCTGCCATAGGTACGGCTATGAGTGCACTTGAGTACAGTGCTGCAGTGGAATCGGGTATCCTCATACCCTCCCGTAAAGCCCAGTCAGAGGATTTCAGATCCCTTGAAAACCTGCTAAAATCGGACAAGGGCGGACTAATTTTTACCCCGCCGGTGGGTGTATTTCAGAATGTCGCTGAAATAGATTTTTCCCAGATGTATCCCACCATTATGGTGAAGTTCAATGTCAGCCCTGAAACAGTGAAAAGATCAGGGAAGGGGATAAAAATCCCGGAAACAGGGTATGTAATTGATCTTTCAAGGAAGGGAATCGTTCCAATGGCACTTGAGAAGGTTTTGAAAAAGAGGGCTTTTTACAAAAAACGGAAACGGGAAAGTAAGTTTGACAATAGACAGAAGGCGATAAAGTGGATCCTCGTTACATGCTTCGGTTATCTTGGATACAGAAATGCGAGATTTGGGAAAATAGAGGCTCACGAGACCGTAACGGCCATCGGGAGGGAATTACTTTTGAGGGCAAAAGAAATTGTGGAGAAGCACGGATTTCAAGTTATCCACGCACTCACAGACTCCCTGTGGATCACAGGTGGAGATCTTTCTAAAGTCAGGGAAATTGTAAAAGAAATTTCAGATAGCACCGGTATAGACATGGACCTTGAAGGGATTTACAGATGGCTCGTTTTCCCATCGTCTAAAGGTATGAAAGGGGTGGGAGTGCCCAATAGATTTTTCGGCGTATTTCGTGACGGCAGGATAAAGGTTCGCGGTCTTATGATGAGGAGACACGATGTACCTGAATTTGTTAAAGAAGCACAGAGAAAGTTTATAGAAGAGTTAAGTAAATTCAGGGCACCCGATTATTCGAAGGCAAAGGAAATCGGCGACAGAATACTGAACGAGTACCGTATAAAGCTTGAAGAGGGACTTGTGGATCCGGGTAAACTCGCCATATCCATCAGGGTAAGAAGAAAGCCCTCATCCTACAGATCCAGAACCAGGACCTTTTTCGCCCTCAAAATCCTCGAAGATTCCGGCATAAAACTTCGCCCCGGTGAAATGATACGGTACATTGTAACAGAAGACTCTGCCATACCCTATACGGGAAACGGGGTTTACGATTTTGACAACTCCCATTACACAGGTTTACTCACCCGTGCAGTCGAGGAGATCTTAAGTGGCTGGTTGTTTTAAATTTAGAAGGCGTGGCATTAAAATTTAGGCATTATGAAGAGAATACTCTTTGTAACGGTCATAATATTTCTGGTTTCCTGTCAGAAGGAAACCAAGTCGGTGGGATTTATCTCCCGTAGCCGGGATCCATACATTGGCGATATTGAGCTTGCAAAGCACATAGTAAGTGGTTATCCTTCAATGATCACACAATTTTTTAACAGTGGAGATACTGTAAATCTGTGGGTTCTCTGGTCTTCCTCGGCTGATTCTCATCTTGTAACCACGAGGTGGTACGGTCCTGACAGTACATTTCAGGACTCCTCAAGTGTAAAGATCCCGCCAGGGAGCAACATCATTACCGTATTTTCCAGACGGATATACCAGAGAGGCGAATGGTTCATTTCCCTCTTCGTTGACCAGACCGATTTCAGGGCAGGTCTCGTCTTCTATGTTGATACGCTCCCATGAAAAATCCTGTTTTTAAGTTCATCCTCATCCTCATTCTTGCCACTATCCTGTGGATATTCCTGAGGTCAGGGGGGATAATTCCAGTTAGATATGGAGAATACATAGGAGTCGTAGAAATCAGGGGAACTATAAGCTCGTCGGATACCATTGTTGCGTGGATAAGAAAACTCAGGAAAGATTCAAGAGTGAAGGGAATTTTATTGAGGATAAACTCACCTGGTGGGGCAGTTGGTCCCACGCAGGAGATACTCAGTGCACTTAAAAGGACAAAAAAGCCCATAGTGGCCAGCTTCTCAAGTGTAGCGGCGTCCGGTGGATACTATGTAGCCCTTGCCGCAGATAGAATTGTCTCCAATCCCGGCACTGTAACAGGCTCAATCGGCGTTATTGCTGAGTTTCCCATCGTCAATGACCTTCTTAAAAAGCTTGGAATCCAATTTGAAGTTATAAAAACCGGAAGGTACAAAGACTCTGGATCCCCTTTCAGGAAAATGGAGCAGGACGAACGGCAATTGTTACAGAACATCCTATTGGACATATATAACCAGTTCGTCAATGAGGTTTCAAAATCCAGAGGCCTTCCGGTTGACAGTGTAAAAAAACTTGCGGACGGCAGGGTATTTTCCGGTAAAATGGCCTATCAGGCAGGTCTCGTTGATACCCTTGGCTCCTTTGAGGATGCAGTTGACATCCTTAAAAAACTTGCAAAGATAAAGGGTGAGCCCAGGCTACTTTACAGAAAAGTTAGAAAGAGGTTTTCCATCGTTGACCTGTTAATTGACCGCCTGGAAAATAAACTCTTTTTTGAGATCCTGTATCAGATGAGATGATTGAGAGATACTGGAAAAAAGAGATAAAACGCATTTTTCAGGACGACTTCAAGTACAGAAAATGGTTCGAAGTGGAGCTAACCGTTGCAGAAGCACAGGCGGAAGCTGGTATAATTCCTCCGGGCATTCCCGATAAAATCAGGGAAAAGATGGAAGATGCAGACTTTTCTGAGATCGCTCGTCGTGCAAAAGAGATTGAAAGAGAGGTCGATCACGATGTCATCGCCTTCCTTCTGGCAATAGAAGAAAAGGTAGGGGAACCGGCAAGGTACCTTCACTTCGGTATGACCTCCTCCGATGTGGTTGATACCGCCAACTCCATGATAATGAAGTCTGCACTCGAACTTATAAAAAAGTCACTCACGGAGCTCGTTGAGAGCTTAAAAACAAAGGCCATTGAGTACAGATACCAGCCAATTATGGGAAGGACACACGGGGTCTTCGCCGAACCAACGAGTCTCGGACTCAAATTCCTTTCCTACTACTCAGCCTTTTTGAGAGATTTAGAGAACTTAAAGACTGCCATTGATAAAATCAGTTACGGGAAAATCTCCGGCGCAGTGGGAAATTATTCCTTTCTCAATCCCGAGATCGAGGAAAAGGCGTTGAAAAAACTTGGGCTCAGGCCAGAGCCCGTGTCAACCCAGATCGTGCCAAGAGACAGGTACGCCTTCGTTTTCAGTGTAATTGCCATATCAGGAGGCAACATAGAAAGGCTTGCCACTGAAATACGATTACTTCAGAGAACAGAGGTCGGGGAACTCGAAGAGCCCTTCGCAAAAAAGCAGCGCGGCTCGTCTGCCATGCCACACAAAAAAAACCCAATAAAGAGTGAAAGGCTCTGCGGCCTCGCAAGACTCCTCAGAGGGTATGCCCACACG
>JALSOY010000067.1 GCA_026986235.1 Caldifarciminota bacterium | reverse complement strand
CTACCACTATAAGTTTCCCCTTATTATCCGGGATGGATCTGAGCACCCTCTCAAGATCTGCCATATCGTTGTGCTTGAATCTCCGGATCTCTCCCAGGGAAAGCCTCGTGCCATCGATGATACTCGCATGATCCCACTTATCGGTAATAACAACATCATCTTTTCCTGCAAGGGCAGAGATGGTACCGAGGTTTGTCTGGTATCCTGTCGAGAAAACGAGTGCCCTCTCTTTTTTCATAAAATCAGCAAGTTTTCTCTCAAGCTCCAGATGGATCTCCAGTGTACCATTGAGAAACCTTGATCCACAGGTACCTGTTCCATATTTCTCAATGGCTTTTTTAGCAGCCTCTTTCACTTTTGGGTGAACCGTGAGACCGAGGTAATTGTTGGAGCCAAACATCAAAACCCTTTTACCCTCAATAATTACCTCAGTATCCTCAGCTGAAGCTATTGGCCTGAAATATGGATAAAGCCCTTCTTCTTTTACCCTGTCAGCTTCGACAAAGTTTGCGCACTTCTGAAATATATCCATGACATCCTCCTTCGTGGAAATATAAACACTTTATTATATTTGGTTTCTTTTCAATTGCCAAGTGCCGAAAAACTCCCTCTCGGTCAGGATTCATGACCTGAGTTTCAAGAAAACAAGGCTTTCCACATGGTGGGTATGGGGGAAGAAATCGTAGGGCTGCACCAGCTCAATATCGTAATTTTCAACAAGAATCTTCAAATCCCTTGCAAGTGTAACGGGATTGCAGGAGACATAGACTATCTCCCGGGGTTTTCTGTCGATGATGAAGTCAATAACCTCTTTCTCCAGCCCCTTTCTGGGTGGATCAAGCAACAGAAGATCGGGACTTCCCATGGTGGGAAGAATGTTCTCCACCTTTCCCTCGTAGTACTCCACATTGAACTGGTTGTTTATGCCTATGTTTTCATGAGCATCTTTCACAGAGGAGGTGCTCTCCTCTATTCCGATAACCACTCTGGCCCTGTCTGCGACATTGAGGGCAAACAGGCCAACTCCTGCATAGGCATCTATTACAAGATTGTACCAATCTCCCAGGATTGACCTCATAAATTCGAGGAGTTTTGTCACCTGTTTCACATTGACCTGGAAAAACGAGAGGGCGGAAACTCTGAAGGACTTTCCAAGTACCTTCTCCATGTAATACGGCCTTCCGAGCACCTTCCTCGTCCTTGGACCGTATATGACATTTGTTCTCTTCGGATTTATATTTTCAACGACACCGATAATCCTCTCAGGATCGAGTGCCTGAAGTTTCTCTGCAAAAGTCTTTACAATTGCAGTTTCTTTAACAACCAGAACGATCAGTGTCTCCCCTGTATTCTCCGAACCTCTCAATACGAAGTGCCTTAGCTTACCGTAGTGCTTCAGTTCATTGTATATGGTTAAGGGTTCCCTTTTTAAAATTTCCTTTGCTCCTTTCAGTACAGGGTCAAACTGTTTCAGCTGTACAGGGCAGGAGTCTATATCAACGATGTGATGGGTTCCCTCCCTGTAGTATCCGATCAAAACTCTGTTCTTCGTGCGCTTCAGTGGATACTGAGCCTTATTCCTGAAATGCCATGGATAATCCATCCCCACTACTTCACCTATGGGTACCTGCTCCATCTTTCCGACTCTTCTGAAGGCGTCAAGGATTATGTCTCTTTTGAATTTAAGCTGCCATGAATAATCTACCATCTGCCATTGACAGCCCCCACATTCGGGAAAGTACGGGCACAGAGCCTCTGTTCTCGCTTCTGAAGGTTCCAGTAACCTCCTGATTCTTCCAACAAGGTAGTCCTTTTTCTCTTTTACTATCTCAACTTCTACCCTGTCTCCCGGTACACCTCCCTCCACGAATACTGCCTTCCCATCGTAGTAGGAAATTGCATCCCCTCCAGGGATCATCTTCTCCACTTCGAGAAAAATCCGCTTCATCAAAAGGCCACCTGAAATAATCTGTGAATTACCGTTGAGTAAATATCTTCAACTGCCCTTTTAATTCCCTCCTCCTCGGACTCTGTGGCAACTTCAAATGTACCGTTACCTGTATAGGTAGCCCTGGATAAAAAAGGCTTATCGTTGATTCTGTCAAAAAACTCAAGCTCAAGCTTCAGTTCAATGTTGTAAGCCTGAATATTTCCACCTTCGTCGTAACGAAAGGGTATTTTTTTATATCCAACCACACTGCCCGATATTATCATACCTGCCTGGTTATCCGGAACGATCCTGAACCTTCCATCCTCTCTGATTTTTTCAATAAAATACTCCGTTACCGTTCCCTCAAGGCCGTACATCATGGTTTTGTTCTGGAAGACATGGACGGAAACTTTCTTCAGATGTGACGGGAAGTACCCGGAGAAAGAGTAGGTACAGGCACTCAGGACAAGGATGAAAAAAGAAAAAATTCTAAGAGTGATGACCTTTTTCATAAACAATCCTACCCCTTTTGATGACAACCTCTACAGGATTCCTGTCGGGCTCGTAAAACAGGTGAACCCAGGAATGTGTGTTGAGGACGAGCAAATCAGCCTGTTTACCGACCTCAACCGTACCAAGTAAATTTCCTCTGTTGATACTTGCAGCGGCGTTGAGCGTGGCGGCCAGAAATGCCTCTTCTGGAGTCATGCCAAAGTACAGGACCCCGAAAACCATGGCACTATGCATGGAATAATATGGTGATGTTCCCGGATTGTGATCTGTTGCAAGTGCCATTGGTACATCGTAACGCCTGAATAGCTCTACAGGTGGACGCCTCTTTCCCCTCATAAAGAAAGTCGATGTGGGTAGCAACACTCCCACAGTGCCATTTTGACTCATCTTTTTGAGGCTTTCTGAACTCACATAATCAAGATGTTCTGCCGATACAGCTCCAAAGTCCGCTGCAAGACCTCCACCGCCAAGATCGTTCAACTGATCTGCGTGGACCTTTATGCCATAGCCAAGATCTTTCGCCTTTTTAAGAATGACTCTTGCCTCGTCAGGCGAAAAGGCTCCATCTTCAACGAATATATCCGTAAACTCCGCAAGGTGACGAAAATCAGGAAGCATCCTGCTGACAATGAGCTCCAAGTATTCTTCTCTTCTGTCTCTGAACTCCACAGGTATCGTGTGGGCCCCGAGGAATGTTACCACAATGTCCTGAGGAACCTCATCTTTCAACCTGTTTGCCACTTCTAAAATCTTTTTCTCGTTCTGGTAGTCAAGACCATAACCGGACTTTATCTCAACGGTCGTCGTTCCACCTGCAAGCATCAGGTCTGCCCTGTACTTTGCAAGTTCCACGAGAGCCTCTTCTTCAGCTTCCCTCGTTGCCATCACGGTACTGTTTATTCCTCCACCCTCTTTAAGAATTTCGACATAACTCTCACCATGTAGTTTCCTGAGGAACTCGTCATGTCTGCATCCTGCGTAAATAAGGTGTGTATGGGGGTCCACAAATCCAGGAACCACGACCATGCCATCCACATCAATGGAAAAGCTGCTTCCGTACTTTTTTATAAGATCACCGGAAGGTCCAATGTCAGAGATTCTACCGTTCTTAATAAAAATACCGGCGTCTTTAAAGACTTTCAGCCTTACACGGGAAGGTGGAAGGGCACTACCACCCTCCGCAGTTACAAGTTCACCAATATTGAAAATCAGGAGTTCAGACATCCAGGTTGACCACCTTCTTTGCGTTCTCCTGAATGAATCTTCTTCTTGGTTCTACTTTGTCTCCCATAAGGATGGAGAAGAGTTTATCTGCTTCGGCAGCATCTTCGAGAGTAACTCGTTTTAGGACCCTCCTTTCAGGATCCATGGTGGTCTCCCACAGCTGCTCCGGGTTCATCTCACCGAGGCCCTTATATCTCTGTATGGTGACCTTTTCTTCTCCTAACTCTTCAAGGAGTTCTTCGAGCTCTTCGTCGGAGTGCAGGTACCAGACCTTTTTACCTTTCTGGACCCTGTACAGTGGTGGCTGTGCAATGTAAATGAATCCAGCATCGATAAGAGGTTTCATGAGCCTGTAAAAGAAAGTCAGAAGGAGAGTCCTGATGTGAGAGCCGTCAACATCTGCGTCTGTCATAATGATAATCTTATGGTATCTTGCCTTTGCGGGGTCACACTCTTCCTTCAGACCTGATCCAATGGCAGAAATGATGGTTTTTATCTCCTCGTTTGATAGGGCCTTATCAAGTCGGGCCTTTTCAACATTCAGGATCTTCCCCTTCAGTGGCAGGATAGCCTGAAATTCCCGATTCCTGCCCTGTTTGGCTGATCCACCGGCGGATTCACCTTCAACGATGAAAAGTTCCGACACTGATGGGTCCCTTGACGAACAGTCTGCAAGCTTACCAGGAAGAGAATCTGATTCAAGAAAACTCTTCCTTCTCGTAAGCTCTCTTGCCTTTCTTGCTGCCTCACGGGACTTGGCTGCAAGGGTGGCCTTCTCTATGATCTTCTGGGCAACTCGAGGGTTCTCCTCGAGAAACCTCATAAACCTTTCGTAAAAGAGACTCCTCACGAGTCCCTCGACATAACCGTTGCCAAGCTTCGTCTTCGTCTGACCCTCAAACTGGGGATCTTTGAGTTTCACATGTATTACTGCGGTTAATCCCTCCCTTACATCGTCTCCTCCAAGACTATACTTTTTCAACAGTCCGGTCCTCTTTCCATAATCGTTGAGGGCCTTTGTCAGAGCAGACTTAAATCCCGTCAAATGGGTCCCGCCCTCGTGGGTATTAATTGTGTTTGCAAAGCTCAAAATAGTCTCTACAAATCCCGTATTGTATTCGAGGGCAATCTCTATCTCGGTCCCATTTTTGGCTGCCTTCATATAGAAGGGATCGTGAATGGGCTCCCTCGCCTCATCCAGATACCGTACAAACTCCTTTAATCCACCCTCGTAGTGAAACTCTTCACGCCTGTTGCTTCTCCTGTCCTCAACTACGATCCTTACGCCCGGGATGAGAAACGCAAGTTCCCTGAGCCTGTCTCTCAGGATTTCAAACTCAAACCGCGTGACCTTGAATACATCAGGATCTGGCTTGAATGTGACCTTTGTCCCCGTCCTTTCTTCCTCTGTATCCTCCACCTCCATTTCTCCAACCTTTTCCCCCTTTTTAAATCTGAGTCTATAGACTTTTCCATCGCGCCTAATCTCAACTACAAGCCACTCTGATAGTGCATTTACGACCGAGGCTCCCACTCCGTGGAGACCACCGGATATTTGATACACCTTGGAGTCAAATTTACCACCGGCATGCAGCTGCGTGAAAACCACCTCAACAGCCGGAATTCCAAGCTCCGGATGGATATCCACGGGGATCCCTCTTCCATCGTCCTCAACACTCACACTTCCATCGTCGTTTATGGTAACAAAAATGTTTTTACAGTAACCTGCAAGGGCTTCATCAATGGCGTTGTCAACAATTTCAAAAACGAGGTGGTGCAATCCCCTTTTACCTATATCACCAATGTACATGGCAGGGCGCCTTCTCACGCCCTCAAGACCCTTCAACACCTTTATGTCAGAAGCAGTGTATTTCTCACTCATCTCTACTCTTCATCCTCCTAAATTTTATGTCCCTCACATCCACACCAAATTTCTCCCTGAGTTCCTTTAAAATAGCAGGCTTCATCATCAACAGGTTACTCATTAAGGCTGGATGTTTAACACCGACTACAAGAATACCCTTCTTAAAATCGGTTGCCTCTATATTGTAATTGAACTTCTTCGGATATTCCTCATTGAATTTCTGAACAAACACCTGCCCTTCGTACTTCTTCCAGAGGCCGATTTTCTTCAAAACGGCCTCAAGAGTCCTGTCAATTCTTTCCATAAATTCCCTGCCTCACCAATCCCGGCTCAATCGCCCTGAATCCCGGTATGTGCCTGACGGAGGAGATAAATACCTGACCATTTAAACTGGAAATTACCATGGAAATCTTATCTTCACCGAGAACACTCATGGGTTCGTCAAGAATCAGGACCGGCACCTCACCCATCCTGTCACCCAGAATCTCCCTCTCCGTAAGGATCAATCCCAGAAGAATCAGCCTCTTTTGCCCCTCCGACGCCGACACATTCACGGGGTACCCCATGTAGCTCAGGGTGATCCTGTCCCTGTGGGGGCCAGAAAGGGAATGCCCCACCCTCCTCTCCTCTTCATACAGATCCTTTGTGTAGTTTTTAAGCCCCTCGATTGAGGGCTCATAGATGAACTCCACCGTGCCTTCAAGTCCGAGGTCCCTGATCTTCAGATTCAGTATATTTTCTATCATCCTGAGTAACCTTTCCCTTGCGGACACGATCTCCTCACCAATCTCAAGGAGTTTCAAATTCCACGGTATCACATGCTCTATAGGGGGATTTTTTTTCAGGAGTGCGTTCTTCTCCTTTAACGCCTTTCTGTAATCCATAAGAAGCTGGTAATAGGCGGGATCATAATAACTTCCGAAATAATCCAGATTCCTCCTCCTCTCTTCCGGCGGACCATCAACGATCCCCTGATCCCTTGCCGTTACCACAAGGGCTACAAAAAACTTAAAAATATCGCCAAATGTATCAACCTTCTTGCCATCGATAAGAAAGTTTTTCCTGCCGTCATGGTAGTGCACTTCAAGAAGATGATTCGTAAAAGAACTCTCCACAACTCCCTTTAAATCAAATCCTCTCTGTCCCCATCTCACGAGTTCGGAATCCTTCACCCCCCGGAAGGATCTGGCCATGGAAAGGTACGCAATTCCCTCAAGCAGATTGGTTTTACCAATCCCGTTGGGCCCAACTATAACATTGATACCGGACTCAAACTCAAAAGTACACCGCTCATAGTTTCTGAAATTATGGAGAAAAATCCGGGAAATCTGCATAACGAGATTTAGATTATACCACAAAATCGCTGAAAATTCAATCAAAATTGTATTTCCCGCACAATTCTTTCCATTCATTCCATCAGAAAAAGACACGGTTTCTCTGTAAAATTTCACAGTTAACCAATATCTGGATTAGGCTTGAACACAGACAGTTGATATGTTTTTTCGTGATACAAAATCAAAAATTACTTTTCAGAATTTTTAAAGAGAAAGACCCGGGATTCTGACAGGAAAATCGTATGTGAACTTCAGGAGGGACTCTTTTTAAAAATTGGGTATATTTTATGTTTGTGGGGCATATGTGATGGTGAGGGGCGCCGCTTCGCGGCGCCCCTCACCACCTGAAGGAGGCAGTGCTAATTCTCGTAAAGCACCAGGTCAAGTCCGTAAATCTTTATAAACCCCTCTGATGCCCTGTGATCAAACTTATCACCCTCGCTGTATGTTGCAAGCTCCTCCCTGTACAAGGATTCAGGTGACTTCCTACCCACTACTTTCATACTCCCCCTGTAATACTTGAGTCTTACGGTTCCCGTCACATGCTCCTGAGTTTTTTCCATAAAGGCATCAATCGCCTCCCTCATGGGAGAAAACCACTGACCAAAGTAAACGAGTCTCGCATAATAATTGGACAGGTTTTGCTTTATAAAAATCAGCTCTTTCGGCAGTGTGAGATACTCGAGTGCCCTGTGGGCCTCTATTAAACTGAGAGCGCCCGGTGCCTCATAGACCTCCCTTGACTTTATCCCCACAAGCCTGCTCTCAATGTGGTCTATCCTACCAAAACCGTTCTCTCCACCGATCCGGTTCAAAAGCTGAATAACCTCCAGGGGAGACATCTTCTTGCCATCAACAGCCACGGGAATCCCCTTTTCAAAATCAACCTCCACATAAGTGGGCTTATCCGGCGCCTTTTCAGGAGACACGGTCATAACAAAGGCATCCTCAGGGGGTTCCACATAGGGATCTTCAAGAACACCTGCCTCAATAGATCTGCCCCAGACATTGAAATCTATGGAGTAAGGACTCTTTTTCGTAACAGGCACAGGCACTCCTTTCTTCTTTGCATAATCTATCAGCTCGTCCCTCGAAAAGCCCCACTCCCTGATGGGGGCGATAACCTTCAAATCCGGGGCAAGAATGTTAAATGACACATCAAACCTTACCTGATCGTTACCCTTTCCCGTGCATCCGTGTGCAACGGCCACGGCTCCCTCTTTTCTCGCCACTTCAACGATAGTCCTGGCAATCAGGGGTCTGGAAAGTGAGCTTATCAGGGGATAGACACCCTCGTAAAGTGCGTTCGCCCTCAGCGCAGGAATCACAAATTCATTGACAAACTCCTCTTTTTTGTCAAAAACATACACCTTTTTAGCGCCAATCTTTATTGCCTTATCTTTGATCTTCTCGAGATCCTCTCCCTGCCCAACATCTATGGTTACAGCAATTACTCCGAGACCGTACTTTTCCTCAATCCACTTTATCGCCGTGGATGTATCAAGACCTCCAGAGTAAGCAAGAACTACATCACCCATGAGTAACTCCTCCTTAAAGTGGTTCCCCTTGCCATGTCCATTATCTGACCCTTAATGGATCCCTTACCGGTCCAGTTGATTATGTGGACAAACTCTGTACCCATCATCAGGGAATTGCGGGCCGCCTGGAGCTTGGGTATCATTCCACCTTTGATAAAATCTGCTGACTGCAGCTCGTCTATCTCATCGAGAGTGATGGTGTCAATGATATTTCCGGATCCGTCGATAATTCCGGGGACATCCGTTATCAGAAATAGATGTTCCACACCGAGGGCCCCAGCTACATGGGACGCCACGGTGTCGGCATTTATGTTGAGTGTATTCCCGTATCTGTCTGAACCCACAGGGGCTATAACGGGAACATACCCGGCGTTAAGGATGTTTTCCACTATGGCGGTATTAACCCTTTTTATCCTTCCGACATAGCCCAGTTCCGGGTCGTGCATCTCTGCTTCAATAAAATTACCGTCCTTGCCCGAAATACCTATTGATGGTACACCTGCCTCCTGCATGGTGCTGACGAGTCTCTTGTTGACCGTGCCGCAGAGAACCATTTCAACGACATTTAACACCTCCTTTGTCGTCACCCTGAGACCGTTCACAAACTTCGTTTGAACACCCAGCTTATCGAGCATCTCTGTTATCTCGTTGCCTCCTCCGTGGACGATCACGACCTGGTGCCCCCTTTCTTTCAACTCTCCGGCCTCCTCCGCTATGGGGAGGAAGTTCACCTTTTTCGTCATTTTTCCTGACACTTTTATCAAAATTTTCATATCTCAATACCTCCAGTGGGTAGGCCTTTTGCCTCGTCTATACCAAACATCAGGTTCATGTTTTGTACGGCCTGTCCAGCCGCTCCTTTTATGAGATTATCTATTACAGATACGATGACCGCCCTGTTTTTATCCTCGAAGACAGAGATCAGTATGTTGTTTGAATACAGGGCAGCCTTCAGAGAAACTGTTGTTTCTTTAAAAACCTTCACAAACGGTGCGCCATCATAAAATTCGAGGATTTTTTCGTATAAATTTACGGAGCCTCCTTTTCTGACATAAATCGTGGATAGAATGCCCCGTGTCGCGGGGAGGAGACCTGCTGAAAAAATTACTTCTTTTCCGAGGTACTCCTCCATTTCACCGATGTGCCTGTGGGACCTGCCAACAGAATACTCGAAAAAGTTCTCGTTCACAGTCACGAAATGCGTCTTATCGGAGCAGGTTTTCCCGGCTCCAGAAACGCCGGACTTGGAGTCAACCACCACATCAGGGCCAATGAAATTCCTGATGGGATAAAGTGGAATTATCACGCTGGTGGGATAGCATCCGGGATTTGCCACGATGTGTGCCCTTTTGACCTCCTTATTAAAAATTTCCGGGATGCCGTAAACCACCTGATGAAGATAGAATGGCGCTGGATGGTCTATACCATACCACCTTTTGAAGGTTTCGGGGCTACGGAAGCGTGAATCGCCTGCAA
Source organism: Caldifarciminota bacterium (assembly GCA_026986235.1). Classification (GTDB taxonomy): domain Bacteria; phylum Hydrothermota; class Hydrothermia; order B15-G9; family WFZT01; genus WFZT01. Next base: position 5,743 of record JALSOY010000067.1, on the reverse strand, counting down.
GGTCGATGACGCGGATTCCGGATTTCAGGAACTTTTCCACATACTGTGCAGATTTACCGTGTGGAAGGGCAGTGAAAACCACATCAACATCAGTAAACTCAAGAGCACGGCTGTGAGACACGAAGTTTAACTCTATGTGGCTCAGGGAGGGGAACACCGAGCCCACAGGCTTCCCCTGATACTCGTCCGAAGTGGCAAAGGCTATTTCAACAGAGTAATGCCCACTGAGGAGTCTTAAAAGTTCGTAACCGGTGAATCCAGATGCACCCACCACTCCAGCCTTTACCATTTGACTTCCTCCGTTCCGGAAAAATTTGTAAAAATATACCTATCCATGATTTCAATCACTCCTCCCGGGTAACTGATCGTCACCCCGGGATCAAAAAGATCTTCTGTAAAGGGATCTAAACTCACGCTCCGGAGAGGCAACCGGAATCTTATGAGGTTTGCGTGTCTTATATTTTTTCATTTTAGTTGCATAATTATACAATAACAAGGTGTGTGAGTCAAGGGGGGGTATAGGGTGTTCGAAAAATATTTTTCTCCATAAACTTATTTCCCATCTAAAGGTGGTTTTTTAAGAGGTAAACATCCCCCTTCTAAAGAAGGGGGATGTTTGTCTCGTAAAATCCTCCTTGGATAAGGGAAATTTGTCGTCTTCCAAAATCCCCCTTGGTGAAGGGGGAAACAGGGGGATTGTATTTTTAGCGGTATTAATCCCCTTTTGTCTTTCCTCTTGCGAAGGGAGATCTGGGGTTCTAAAGTTCCCATTTGAAAAAGGGATTTTTAAAGCCCCCTCTGGCAAAAGGGGTATTATTCAAACACCCTCAAGGGGGTTATTCTCCGTGGAGGTGGTAGTAAATTTTTTTCGCAAGTTTCGGTCCTATCCCCTCAACCCTCTGAATCTCCTCCATAGAGGCGGACATGAGTCTCGAAAGACTGCCAAAGTATGCAATCAACGCCCTTTTCCTCTTCTCTCCTATGTCTGGAATGGTGTCAAGGAAAGACACAAACCCTTCCTTTGTCCTTAAATCCCTGTGGAAGGAAACGGCAAACCTGTGGGCCTCGTTCCTTAACCTCTGGATCAACTTCAAAGCTTCCGACCTCCTGGGCAACATCAATACCTTCCCATCCGGTGTATGGAGCTCGTCAAATCTCTTTGCTATCGCAAGAAAATAAACTTCTTTTACACCCAGATCCTCGGCCGCCTTTACAGCCTGATTCAGCTGACCTACCCCACCGTCGATCACGAATATGTCCGGCAACCTTTTCCCCTCCTTTATCAGTCTCCTCAATCTCCTCTTTACCACCTCATGTATCATGCTGAAGTCATCTATACCCTGAACGGTTTTTATCCTGTACTTCCTGTACTCGGACTTCCTGGGGTAGCCTCTTTCAAACACCACGACGCTTCCGACGGGATTGCTCCCAAATGTGTGTGATATGTCCACTGCCTCTATTCTTTCTGGTATCTTTTCAAGACCCATGATGTCTTTTAGCTCAAAAAGTGCCGGATGGACTGCCGCATCGTCGATTTTCAACCTTGTAATCTCGATCTCAAGTTCCTTACTGGCATTCTCCATGGCAAGTTTTACGAGGGAGTTCTCGTCTGCCACCGGTTTCCTGATCCTTATCTTCCTCTCGGTCTTCTTTTCAAGATAGGACCTGAGGTGGTCAACACTCGGAGGGAGTTCCGGCAAGACTATCAAATCTGTCCAGAGAGTTGCGGATGAATAATACTGCCATAGAAATTTTTCGAATGTCTCAATCTCTCCGATACCGGGCTCCGTGTCAACAAAAAAGGTCTCCTTGTAAACGAGTTTACCGGTTTTGACATTAAAAACCACGAAAACTCCGAAATTTCGGGATAGGGCGTATCCCCAGACTTCAAGGTCCTTTCCGTTGGGCGTAATGACACTCTGGGGGGAAAGTAGTTCCCTGAGGGCGAGCAGGTTATCCCTGATCTTTGCGGCGCGTTCAAACTCAAGGGCTTCCGCAGCTCTCTTCATCTCCTCCTCCAGGATCTTCTCAACCTTCGTCGTTCTTCCAGAGAGAAGCTCTATAATACCGTTAACGAGTCTCATGTACTCTTCCCTTGGTACATCTGCCACACAGGGTCCCACACACTTACCTATGTGATAATCTATACAGGCAGGAAACCTCTTTCCCGGCTTCAAGTTGTATGTGCATGTTCTCACAGGGAAAAGGTTTCTGACCATGCGAATGGTCTTTCTCAATGCCCTCGCTGATGTGTAGGGGCCAAAGTAAATGGAATCCTTATCGCTGAGGTCACGCGTCGCAAATATTCCCGGATAGTAGTCCTTGATAGTAATCTTCAGGTAAGGATACTTTTTATCGTCTTTCAACCTGATGTTGTAATAGGGCTTAAACTGTTTTATTAAGTTTGCCTCGAGCAGGAGGGCTTCTGACTCTGAACCCGTTAAAATAAGCTGAAGATCACGGATCTTGGACACCATCACCCGTAGCCTTGGATTCTCCTGTGGCTGAAGGTAGCTTCTCAACCTGTTCTTCAGGTTCTTCGCCTTTCCGACATAAAGTACATTTCCCCGGGCATCCTTGAAAATGTAAACTCCAGGCTTTTCCGGGACCGTCCTGATCCTGTCAAGCAGAAACTCGTTCATGGGAATATTAAATTACACTTTTCCCCCTCCGTTATCCATGGGTCAGCCAAGATATGCTTCCATTACATCCTTTTTTCCGAGTATCTCTTCAGGTGTCCCCCTCGTTATCTCATAACCTGCCTCAATAACAAGTGCCCTGTGGGCAATCTTTAACGCCTGTCTCACATTCTGCTCCACAAGTAGCAGTGTAAGGCCCGTTTCACGATTCAGCTTCTCAAGAACTTCAAAAATTTCAATGACGATTTTGGGAGCGAGTCCAAAACTGGGTTCATCGAGCATCAAAAGCCCGGGGTTGCTCATCAGGGCTCTTGAAATCGAGAGCATCTGCCTCTCTCCTCCGGAAAGACTTCCTGCTACCTGGTTTTTCCTCTCTTCAAGACGGGGGAACAGCTGAAAGACAAATTTTATCCTTTCTTCAAACATCCTCCTGTCCACGAGATATGCCCCGAGTCTGAGGTTTTCCTCAACGGTCAGGGTTCTCAGTATCCTGCCTCCTTCAAAGGAGAGTGATATTCCCTTTTCAGCCCTCTTATGCGCCTTCAGGTGGGTTATATCCTCACCATTGAACAAGATCCTTCCACTCTTAATGTCTTTAAGCCCCATTATGGACCTCAGAAGTGTCGTTTTTCCCGCCCCATTGGCTCCAATAATAGCAAAAATTTCCCCCTTTTTCACCTCAAATCCGATGTCCTTTAAAACATGGAGTCTGTCGTAATAGACATTAAGACCTTTGATTTCAAGCAACTTCTTCCTCCCCGAGATAGGCTTTTATAACGCGGGGGTCCTTCTTTACCTCCCCCGGCGTACCCTCGGCAATGACCTCTCCCATGTCAAGGACCACGACTCTTTCAACCAGCTGCATGAGCAGCCTCACCCGGTGCTCAACGATGATGAGAGAAAGCCCTCTCTTTTTAAGATCCTGGATCATGTCAGAAATCCTGTTCTCCTCGTTTCTCCTCAACCCCGCGTAGGGCTCATCCAGCAAAATTATCTCAGGTTCAAGGGCAAGTGCCCTTGCGACCTCAAGCCTTCTGAGTTCACCAAGACTTAAGTTTTCTGAAATCTCATCACTCTTGTTTTCAAGCCCCACAGTTTTCAGAACACTCAAAGCTCTTTCGTAATCTCCCGATGAAGGTTTCCTGAAAAGGTGTTTATACCCCTGATATTTTTTCAATCCCAGGGCCACCATCACATTCTCAAGCACGCTCAAATTTTTAAATGGTTTTACGATCTGAAAGGTTCTTGCAATACCCAGGGCGGCAATCCGATTGGGAGGCAGTCTGTCAATCCTCCTTCCCTTAAAAATGATCTCTCCATCGTCTGGATGATAGACGCCTGCAATACAGTTGAAAAGGGTGGTTTTACCGGCTCCGTTGGGACCTATAAGACCCAGGACCTCGCCATTCCTCAGGCTGAGAGATACCCCTTTCAGTGCTTCAATACCGCCAAACCTCTTTTTTACATTTCTTACCTCCAGTATCACGCCTCACCTCTCAACTTTTTCCAGATCATACTTCCATCTCCAACCAGACCTTCAGGCAGGAACCTCATAAACAAAATCAGGAGAATCGCGTAGATTAGCATCCTGTAGTCTGCAAGGGGCCTGAAAACTTCAGGCAGAATAGTGAGGATAATCGCACCGAGAAATGCACCTCTGACAGTACCGATACCACCTATTACAACCATGGAAAGAATGGTAATGGAGAGAGGAAAGCCGAAGTCATCGGCGGTTATAAACATCATGAAGTGGGCATACAAACTTCCGGCGAGTCCGGCAAGGGCGGACCCGAGGACAAATGCGAGAACTTTGAATTTGTAAACATTTACACCACTTGAAGAGGCGGCAAGCTCATCCTCCCTCACCGCCTTGAGTCCAAGTCCAATCCAGGAGTTTCCTATTCTGAATGAGATAAGGGCAGAGATAACCGTAAAAATAAGTGTCATGAGGGCAAACTCAAGGAGGCTTAGGGGTCTTTTCCCGATCCCTGGATAGGGAATTCCGCTTATTCCGAGAGCACCACCGAAAAATTTTATGTACTTGAACACTGCCTGAACGACGAAATTTATTCCGATGGTGGTGATGGCAAGGAAGTCCTCGCTCACCCTCAATGAAGGGAGACCGAGAATGGCGCCAACAAGGGCAGTTACCAAGATAGCCAGTGGCATCGCGACCCAGAATGACACGCCCAGTTTTGTGGCTATCAGTGCGGAAGTGTAGGCCCCTATTCCATAAAAGGCTGCGTGACCGAGGGAAATCTGACCCGCATAACCCACGATGATGTTCAGACTCAGGGCAAGGATGGAGTTTATGCCCATGTAAATGATGATGGTGAGATAATAGTTCATTTCCCGAAGATCCCTTCCGGTTTAATGAGCAGGAAAGCGATCATGGCGATAAATGCGAGGGCGTCCCGAGGGAAGGCGAAGGGGAGATAACCTAAGAGTAGAGCCTCAAGAAGACCAAGGCCAAAGCCTGCAAGCACGGTTCCTTCAATACTACCCATACCACCAACGACTATTACAGCAAGACTTTTGTAAGCGGGCACATCACCCATGGTAGGATAAATAGAGTTGTAATAGACGCCCACCATCAAACCAGCGGCACCAGCGAGAGCGGAGCCTATGACGAAGGACAGGGCTATCGTCATTTTTGAATTAATCCCGGATGCTTCGGCAACTTCCTTATCGTCAGCCACAGCCCTCATGGCAAGACCTATCCTCGTTTTATTGACAAGCCAGTAAAGCAGGAAAAGGAAAAGGAGGGAAACACCAAAAACAAACAGGTCTGCCCCGGGAAACCTTATGTGGCCTACAGAAAAGGTCTTCCAGTGGAAGACCCGGGGAAAGGGTATTACATAGGGACCCCAGATCAGTCTGTAGAGCTCTTCGAGGGCAAGAAAAAGGCCTATGGAGGCAATTAGGGGCACGATACGGGGCTTATCAAGGAGTGGCCAGTAAAGATACCTCTGAACGATGTAACCGGCAAGGGATGCGCCCACCATGGCAAACAGAAAGGCAAAGTATATGTTGGGATAAATCTTATATGCAATGAGAGCAAGATACGCTCCAAGGGCGTAGATGCCCGCATGCGCGATGTGGAG
>JALSOY010000066.1 GCA_026986235.1 Caldifarciminota bacterium | reverse complement strand
TACTCTCGAAATAATGATTGATTACGGCATGAAAACTTTTTCCCCTGCTGAAATCCGATCAGATCACCTTGCGGGAATCGGAGGCACGATAACGAACCTTGCAGCTATAAAACTCAGGATGGAGACCTACAATCCAGACAGGGTTCACGGCCTTATCCTCACTTATGGAGAGATTTACGAAATTGCATCTAAACTTGCGTCCATGACACAACTGGAAAGAAAAAAGGTGAAGGGTCTTCAACCCCGGCGGGTGGATACCATTGTGCCCGGATCTGCCATAGTGCTTGGATTGATGAAGGCCCTCGGCTTTGACAGAATCGTTGTGAGCGACCGGGGACTGAGACACGCATTGCTTAAAGATTGTAGCAGTGAACATTTTTGATTAAAATAAATTCCATGAAACCTGAGATCCTGAGGAAAACGACGAGGGAATTCAACAGATACCGCGCACCGGAATGCAGGGTAAAAACTGTTAAAAACACGGAAAATGAACTGATCGTCAGATTTGAGGGAACAGGAGCAAACTTTTTCTGCTGTTACGACGAGAACTTTGTTGACTTCCTCTACTATCTGAAAGACCACGGAGGAAAATCGTTCAAAATACACGATGTCAGGGAAAAGAAGCCCGGCGTGTTCCTCGTGGTCTATACCCCGACAGACGAGAAGTCTGATAGATGAAATCTTACGCCTTTACGATGTTACCGTTCACAACTCCTCTCTTTTTCAATGCATTTCTCGTGTCTATTATCAATTTTGAGTGTTTTTCAATCAAACCGTAGTCATAGACACTGTGATCCGTGGTTATGATAACCGCATCGTAGGATGAGAGATTTTCAGGGGTCAGTGGTACGGACTTCATCTCGAATCTGTACTTCCTGGTCTCTGGAATTTCAGGAATGTAAGGGTCGTTGTAGTCAACCGTCGCCCCCTCTTTCTGTAAAAGCTCAATCACCTTGAGGGAAGGGCTTTCTCTCATGTCGTCAACATCAGGTTTGTAAGCCACTCCAAGGACGAGGATCTTTGCCCCTTTGATACTTTTCCCTCTCTGATTCAGAGCCCTTATGGTCTTGTCCAGTACGAAGTATGGCATAAAGGTGTTTATTTCACCGGCGAGCTCGATGAATTTTGTCGGGAGGTCGTACTCCTTGGATTTCCATGTCAGATAAAAGGGGTCAATGGGGATGCAGTGGCCGCCCAGTCCGGGGCCAGGGTAAAAGGCCTGGAATCCAAAGGGTTTCGTCTTTGCCGCCTCAATCACCTCCCATACATCAATTCCCATCCTGTCAAAAATCATCTTGAGTTCGTTGACGAGTGCAATGTTTACCGCCCTGTAAATGTTCTCAAGCAGTTTAGTGGATTCGGCAACCCTGGGTGAGGAAACGGGCACGGTTTTCTCAACGATCTGATCGTAAAGTGTCTTTATGATCTCAAGGCACCTATCGTTTATACCACTTACCACTTTCGGGATGGTTCTGGTGGTGAACCTCTTATTTCCCGGATCCTCTCTCTCCGGTGAGTAGCCGAGGCAGAAGTCCTCACCGGCCCTGAGGCCCGATTTTTCAAGTATAGGCAACATCTCTTCTTCTGTCGTACCGGGGTATGTCGTACTTTCGAGAACCACGATATGACCTTTCCTGAGGTATCTGGAGATGGTCTCCGTGGTATTGAGGACATAACTCAGGTCGGGTTCCATGTGCTCGCCGAGTGGTGTGGGTACACAGATAAGAACGGCATCGACCTCTTCGAGTCTCGAAAAATCGGCTGTTGCTTCGAGTTTCCCCTCATTAACATACTTTTCGATGAAGTCTGATGGAATGTGTTTTATGTAGCTTTCCCCGTGGTTGATCTTTTCGACCTTTCTTTTGTCGATGTCGAAACCGAGGACGGAGAAGTTTTCGTTGAGAAATTCCCTTGCAAGTGGGAGTCCCACATATCCGAGGCCGATGATTCCGACCTTTGCTTTACGGCTTTTAATTTTTTGTATCAAATTGTCCATAGGGTAACCTCCTGATTTTCAACGGGGATTTGAAAATAGCACCCGCTCCTGTTAAATTGGGGCGGAGGGCGGTTTCACCGCCCTCCGCCCCTAAAAATCACTTACTCGCCAGTTCTATTGCCTTCTGTGCCCCCTCCGCCATGGTTGATGCAGTAACAAGAGGGAGGCCCGACTCCTCAAGCATCTTCTTCCCGAGCTCCTCATTGGTTCCCGTAAGTCTGATCACCACGGGAACTTTTACATCCATGCTGGAAAACGCCTCTATCAACCCTCTGGCTATGTCGTCACACCTCGTTATTCCACCAAATATGTTCACATATATGGACTTCACATTGGGATCCCTCAGTATGATCTCCATCGCCTTTGTCACCTTCTCCGGATTCGAGCTACCACCCACATCGAGGAAGTTTGCCGGCTCACCTCCGTACTTCTTGATGATGTCCATGGTAGCCATGGCAAGACCCGCACCGTTCACCATACATCCGACATTCCCCTCGAGCTTCACAAAGGAAAGTCCGTACTGCTTCGCCTCAAGTTCCTCAAGATTTTCGTAGTCCATGTCTCTCATTCTCTCTATGTCAGGATGTCTGAACAGTGCATTGTCGTCAACGATGACCTTGGCATCAACGGCCCAGAGTTCGCCGTTTTTGTCGATTACAAATGGATTGATCTCTGCAAGCTGCGCATCAAGACCTACAAAGGCGTTGTAGAGTTTAACCAGATAGGATGCAAACTTTACTGCGAGTTTCGGATCATCGACCACCTTGAACGCAAGCTCTCTCGCCCTGTACGGGGGGAATCCGAGGATGGGATCCACGGCATACTTGTGAATCGCCTCCGGCTTCGTCCTGGCAACCTCCTCGATGTCAACTCCACCTTCACTGGATACCATTACAACTGGCCTCTTTGACCTCCTGTCCACCACGACACCGGCATAGATCTCTTTATCAATGTCAACAGCCTCTGTGATTAACACCTTCTTTACCTTTATTCCCTTTATCTCCATACCAAGGATCGCCTTTGCCTTCTCCAGAGCCTCTTCTTTCGTATTTGCAAGCTTCACACCACCTGCCTTTCCTCTACCACCCACGGGGACCTGTGCCTTTATGACAACAGGAAACTTCAGGGTGCCGAGAATCCTCTCGACATCCTCCTGTGTCCTTGCAACTTCACCCGGCTGTATTGGCAAACCGTATCTTTTCAACACTTCCTTTGAGCTGTATTCAAGTAACTTCATTTAAATTCCTCCCGGATTAAAATTCTCTCCAGTACCAGTAACGATGGTACTTTTTGGGTTTGAAAAATTTTATTGCAATGAGTCCGAAAACAAAACCACCCACATGGGCGAAAAATGCCACTCCACCTGTCCTGCCGGCAAAGGGAAGACTCAGAAGACCGTAGAAAAACTGGATGACGAACCAGAAACCCAGAACAAAAAACGCAGGTATGGGGATCAGTCTGTAAAACAGACCCAGCGTAAAGGGATCCGGCACGAGAGTCAGCACCCTCGCCCGGGGATAAAGTACGAAATAAGCACCCAGCACCCCGGAAATGGCACCTGAAGCACCGATAAGGGGAATCTTTGAGTAGGGATTAACGACAACCTGAGCAAGTGCAGCAAAAACACCTCCCATAAGGTAAAAGACGAGGTACCTGAAGTGCCCGAGAGAATCCTCCACATTGTCACCAAATATCCAGAGATATAACATGTTCCCTATGATGTGCATCCATCCACCGTGGAGAAACATGGATGTAAATAGCGTAAAAAGCCTCCTGCCGTGGATTATCTCAACGGGTATAACACCAAATTTGAAAACAAAAAACTGAAGGTACCTTCCAAGGGAAAGTTCGTAAAAAAACACCAGGATGTTGAGTGCGACGAGGGTATAGTTAACCCATGGCCTGCGGTAGGATGGGTTTTCGTCTTTTATCGGTAACATCTTCAGTCCTCGTAAAAGGCCGGTCCCTGAACGACCGGATTTCTCAAAACCCCGATACCCTCGACCTCCACTTCCACCACATCCCCGGGCTTTATGGGTCCCACTCCACGGGGCGTACCGGTTGAGATCACATCACCGGGATTCAGCGTCATTATCCTGGAAATGTAGGAAATCAAAAATGGAATAGGGAATATCATATCCCCGGTATTCCCCCTCTGAACTTCCGTACCGTTCAGCCGCGTAACAACCTCCAC
>JALSOY010000065.1 GCA_026986235.1 Caldifarciminota bacterium | reverse complement strand
CGGCCCTTATCAGGTTGAAACATGGAGAAGTTTCACCCATCACTGAAAGTGCTTATCCTAATCTTCAGCTTGTTTGATCAGGGAACATTTTTCCATATAACCTCGTCCAGATTCTCCCTTCGCCTTATGAGTTTAACAGTTTCTCCATCGCAGAGGACCTCAGCGGGCCTCGGTCGTGCATTGTAATTTGAAGCCATACTCATACCGTAAGCACCGGTATCCATGATTGCAAGGAGATCTCCCCTCTCAGGCCTCTCAATTTCGAATTCCTTTCCAAATACATCTGTCGATTCACACACAGGACCTCCAATAGCAAAAATCTCCTTCCCTTTGCCCCTCAAATGAACATTCAAAATCCTGTGGAAAGCTCCATAATAGGCAGGTCTTGAAAAGTCGTTCATCCCGGCATCAACTATAACGAAGTTTCTTTTTCTATAAAGTACTCTCGTAACAAGAACACCTGAAGGAGCAACGATGAACCTTCCGGGCTCCGTGATAATTTCACCCACTTTCTCGGATAGTGGTTTGAGCACATTTTCCCTTAAACCCTGAAAATCAAACTCCCTGTTTCCACCGTGATAATCAACCCCGAATCCTCCACCAATGTCGAATATCTCCACCTCATCTATGAGGTGTTCCACCCTCTCAATTGCCTCTTTATAAGGTTTCCAATCAAAGATTTGGGAACCGATGTGTATGTGTAATCCCCGAATGTTTAAGTACTTACTTTTAAAATTTTTAAAAATCCTCTCAACCGACTCAGTCTCTATACCGAACTTACTGTCCTTTCTCGCCGTGGAAATCTTTTCGATAGTATCAGGCCTCACATCCGGGTTAACCCGCAGAGCGATATCAACCCTTTTCCCTTTCCGTGCAGCAATGGAATCCAGAAGATTGAGCTCTTCCTCGGATTCCACATTAATCAACTTTATTCCATTTTCAATGGCAAACTCAAGCTCATCCTCTCTCTTACCTACACCTGCAAAAACAATTGTATTCGGGCGAAATCCCGATTTTAAAGCCAGTTTGACCTCACCCATTGAGACGGTATCCGCTCCAAGTCCTTCATTTATCATTAGCTTCAAAAGATAGGGGTTGCCGTTGGCCTTGAGGGAGTAAGTTATTAGATAATTGAAACCCTCAAAGGCTTCCTTTATATGACTGATCTGCTTTACTATGGCATCTTTACTGTATATGTAAACTGGAGTTCCATATTTCCTTGCTATTTTTTCAACAGCCACACCTTCGCAGAAAAGCTGTCCCTGTTTCCATTCAAACATACTCACCTCACTATCAAAAATTTTCCTGAGAAGTCATCTATACGGAAAATATAAACTCCGGCCTTCAGGCCTCTGATCCTGTATGTTCCCGAGGATGAAGGTAGCTTCAGTGACCTTACGAGTCTCCCGGTTACATCAAATATCATAAGGTCACGACCAGGAAGATTATAATGAATCGTTCCATCCGGTGAGAATTCAAGGAAAACAGTGCTACGGGAGCTTTCACTAACACCTGTGAGGTGGTAAAAATTCCTTACTATTCTCAAAATGCTAACGACGAAGGAGTCATCAGAAGCGTGATCAACGGAGAATGAGAAAAAGAAGGCGCTTGAGTCTCCATTAATAACTCCTGCAGTTCCACCGTCTGAATAGGAGAAAACAGCAAAACCAAGATTAACAGTATCAATAACATCAGGATTATCGTCAAGGATGACTCCTGAAAGATCAAAAAACGGGCCACAGGGTCTGGCAAGAACCGTGTCACTCATAGAAGTATCAGATACAAAAACGGCTCCAAGGTATCTCAAAAAACCGCTACCACGAAGGGTTTTTGCCACATTTGAACCGTTGATAAATAGCTTTCCACCTCCTGCAAGATATTCCATAAGGCTCGATGTGTCCACACCGGAGGAATCAGCGCCCTTACTCAATATAATGAATGAGTAATCTGTTAAATCATAACTCTCAAGAGTTTTTTCCGAGATGGTCTTCACAGTTATGTTTTCCAATCCCTCAAGATATCTTTCGTAAAAACTGTGTCCCTTTTCACTTAAATTGCCATCCACTATCAGGATACTGTCCGGTGAATTTGTCCGTCTTATCACGAAAGTGGTGGAAAAGCCACTCTCGTTTCCCTGGTTATCAAAAGCAGTAAGCTTAAAATAAAAATTCCAGTTTGGCACAAGTGGACGGTCAGTTATGTAAAAGGAATCATTCGAAGAAATGGTTGCCCAATCAATCCACCCAGAATTATTGAATCTCAAGTAAAGTTTATATCCGGCAAGATCACTGGCGGTATCGGGTTTCCACCTCAGAACGCCCCTACCGTCAGGCAGTGTGTAGAGGGCAAGGAGTTCGGGTACCTCAGGCGGAGTTGTGTCGGCTGGCACAACATGGATGCGGGTATAACTGGTGTCCCAGTTGTCACGGGCATCGTTTGCATACACGATTAAAACATAATCACCTTCGGGAATGTGAGTAAGATTGAGGGAACCCACACCTTTCGCTCCAGTATTCGTAACTATGTAGTAATGATGCTGGTTATTCGACCAGGGAGCATAGTAAACTTCGTCAACCGGTGCAGGTGGAAGATATTCGAATTCAACGAGTCTGTGTGGACCAACGATTACACTCTGTGTATCCCCACTCATTAGTGCGTAATAGATCGAAAATATTCCGTTGTTTGATCCAATCGTTCCCGATCCCGTCGTATCAAGCGCCCCTGCAACTATATCCACTCTTCCGTACAAACTGTCAGCATCCATCCTGTTACCAAGATAATGACTGAAAAATGTTACGCTGTAAACACTGGTTCCCCAGGGATCGTTAAATGGCTGGATAGCATCAGGCATAAGGGGATTCCTGAGAGGATAAGTAGATGAACCTCCTCCATCTTTAAAATGTACATGTGCCCCGGAATTTATGTAACCAACAACTTCACCCTGGCCTACCGTATCCCCGAGCTGGAGATCTGACCTCGGATAAACATGAACATAGGCAAATCTACCAACGCGAATACCTCCGTTAAAACCAGAGCCCAGCCATAGAACCTCCCCACCCTGAACTGCATAAACAGGCGTACCCTCAGGAGCCGGTATGTCAACTGCATTGTGGTAATGTATAGGTGGACCGTGCCTGAACTCCCCAAAAGTCCCGGAAATATTGTGTTGCTGGTTCATTGGAGCAATAGGCCAGGGATAGACGACCAGAATGGCTAAAAATACACTAAAACTCATGGCTTTCTCCTTCTTCTGTTAGAACCAATAATCTGTCTCTGATCACGAATAAACGGGGAAAAGGGTGCTCCACTTTACCGATACCGTACACCTTTCCATTTTCCAGAATTCCTACGGTCCCGTCTCCAAGAAGAAGATAAACCCTGCCCTTATTCACTCTCATGTCCAGTATTGGCTCCTTTAGTGGAATTCTTCTGTCTTCATATAAAACTTCATACTTCGTGGCATAGATAAAATTACCCTTTAAAAGATCGACTGCGATGACTCCCGGAATCTTTATTTCCCTTTTACCTATTACTATAAAATCATCTGTGACATGGTTGTTTTTAACGCCATAAAGTCTTAAAATGGTCTTCCCTTTTCTAATCCACAGTCCTGCCGGGAAAAAATCATCAAATGTCCTTTCCTCTGTCCTCCCGTTAAAATAGACGATCTTCAGATGGGTCTTGCCTCCATATCGGTAGGCAACGGCTACCTTCTCTTCGTCAGCATCAAAAGCGGAGTATGACTCAAGCTCATAATATCCTTTTACAAGTTTTTTCCCAACAAGAAGCGTGCCATCCGGAGAGAACACCTCAATCCGGTAAGTGACAGGATAAAACAACGCAAGACCTCCACTCTCCAGCAAAACAGGCTCCGGAACATCCTCTCCGTGGAATCTTACACTTATTGTCCTTTTTCCCTGAAATACATCAATTCCTGAATGTGAGAACCTGACCGACAGCGAAAAAACAGTTAATACGGCTATCACAGCAGAAATCATAACTTTTCCACCTCAACTCTGGGGGCAGGAAGGCCCAGTATCATCCACTGATGGTTTACAGGCCCGTGCCCGCTTCCATGCTCAAGAGCGTACTTAACTCCACCGGTTACAAAAATTTTGGCACTTTTAACGGCTTCTACAACATCAAATTCCTTTGCAAGATAGGCTGCTATTGCTGATGCATAAGTGCATCCTGTGCCATGGGTGTTCTTTG
>JALSOY010000064.1 GCA_026986235.1 Caldifarciminota bacterium | reverse complement strand
TATTCACATAGGGATTCGTTAACGAGATAACTCTCCGGGAACCTCTTTCTCAGATTTTCGAGAAACTTCAGGTATTCTGAGTCGTTCGTGTGCTTTCTCAAAAGGACAAGAAGTTTTTTGAGATACATGTTGATCTTCTTGAGCCTGACTGCTTCACCCTCGTGCTTTTTCAATTCCAGGATATTTGACCCACTCAGACTTTCGGTAATGTTTGATATGCTTGATGTGAGTTTCCTGAATGCAATTTTCGTGACAAGAATAGCCCTGTCTCTCTTTCCATCTTTGAAGTACATATCAGCGAGGTAATAGTAAACCTCCGGGTTCGTGCTCCCATGGAAGATGGCTCTTTCAAGGTAAACTCGTGCGGTATCGATTTCACCGAGCCTGTAGGATGTGGTGCCTATAACCTCGTAGGGGTAGGGGTCTTCAGGGACATTCTGTATCATCAATCCTGCATACTTCAGGGTACTGTCGGGTCCGTAGAGTGAATCGAGGATGGAGATGAGTATTTTGTAGGTGAGGTGGAGGCGAGGAAACTTCGCAAGAAGTTTCCTCGCCTCCACCTCACCCTCCTTCAGCTTTCCTGACTTCACAAGCAGAACAGGTATCCTGAAAACAACTCCCGTGTCACCATCAAGTTTCCTGTAAAAAACAATAGCACTGTCCCACTTCTCCTCAAATTCGTAACTCTCCGCAATCTTCTTCAGTACCTCCCTGCTACCAGGATGACGCTCAAGATACTTTCCGTAAATCTCCCTCACCTTCTTGAAGTCAAAGATGCCCTCGTAAAGCCCTGCGTATTCTCTGTAAACCGAAAGGGAATCGGGAAATTCCTTTATGAGTTTCTCGTAAATCTTTATGGCATCGTCCATCCTTCCCCGTGACCTGTAAAGGCGGGCAAGTGATAGCCACATCTGAAGATCCTCAGGATCTATCGTCAGTATGGTCTTCAGCGTCTCCTCAAGTTCATCCACTTTTTTCAGCCTTGCAAGTATTTCAGCGTGAACCTTTAACAGTTTCAGGTCAAATGGGGCAATTTCCAGAGCCTTTTTAGTTACGGCATAGGCAGAGTCCGGCTCGTTGAGTTCGTAGTAAATAATCGCAATGTTTTTGTAAACCTCAGGATTATTCGGGAGGTATTTTACCGCCCTTTTAAACATCGCAAGGGCTTTTCTCTTATCCCCTTCGGTATAGTACTTTCCACCAAGGTTAAAGTACGCCTGTCCAAGAGCGAGTCTGGCGAGAGTATCAGATGGGTAAAGCGATTTGAGTTTCTCTGCAACCTCCAGGGCTTCCTCAAGCCTCTTTTCTGTCGTGAGGATGGAGTACTTCGTGAGGAGGAGTTCACGGGAGGCAGGATCAATTTTAAGTCCCTTTTCTGTAACGACTTCCGCCTCTTTCACATCTCCGAGACCGAGGTATGTCTGGGCAAGGTAATAGTATGTCGGGACATAAGAGGGATCCTCATCGAGTGCCTTCTGAAAGAACTTCAGGGCAGATCTGTAGTCCTTCTGCCTGAGATAGTAAAGTCCGGGTGTCAGATCCACAACGATGTTAATCACCACCAAGATCGTTGCAAGTTTTATCATTTTTTCACGATCCCGGGCCTGAAAGTCCTGGAAATACCCTCGTTGCCCGATTCGTCCACCGCCGATACCCTGTAGAAGTGGTATTTTTTACCCTTCCTGTCCAGAAAGGACAGTTTCTTAATGGGTTTTGAGTTCAATCTTTCAAATCTACCGTTTGGATACCTTGAGCGGTAAACATAGTAACCCACGACATCAGTTGCGTGTGATTTTTTCCATGTAATCCTTACTCCCTTTTCGGTAACGATAGCCTCTGGTGAGCCGGGGGGATCTGGCGGGACCTTTTCCCTGACGACGATCACCTTCGAAACCACCGGTTTACCCTCGTTACCCGCCGTGTCAACTGTGGTGATTTCGTAGTGAATCTTAAGTCCAGGTGTGGCGGTGGAGTCAATGTATGTGTGAGTGTCTTTGTTGAGTCTTGCGATCATTTCCTTCTTTTTCCCGATTATCCGATAGACGATGTAGTACTTTTTATCCAGGGACGGCGAAGGGGTAAAGGAAATTCGCACCTTTCCATCTCTCAGGTTAAAGAGGCTCACTGCGAGGGGCGGTTCAGGTGGCTCAGAATCGGGAACCGTGACCTTCACGAGGTGAAGCTCACTTTCGTTACCCGAGCTGTCAAGGGCAGTCACACCCACATAGTAGGTCCTGCCCGGGGCAAACCCCTTCCCGCCGTATCCACTATCCACATAGGTCGTCGTCGTGGGTGGTAGTGGGTAGATGTTGATCTTCGGAACCAGTTTCCTGACCGTTCCCCTGTGTACGAAGTAGCCCAGGATGTCTTTTGATTTTGAGGGAGACCATGTGACCTTTATAACTCCGTTTCTGTAAACGGCCTTCATGTTCGTGGGTGGTGCCGGTGGAAAAGTGTCTCTTATGTGCACTATCACGGGGTTACACTTCTTACCTTCGTTCCCCGCACTGTCCACTGCAGAAACTGCGTAGAAATACCTCTTACCGGGGAGGACGGTTGAATCCACAAACACCGTGCTGTCAAAGGGTATGGGGTTTTTGTTGACTTTTCTGTACTTCTCACCGATGTAGGTGTTTCTGTAAACATTGTAGTACGCGACATCGAGGTCAAGGGACATGTTCCACCTGAGGACTGCCCTGCCCCTGTGATCCATAGCCACGAGTCCTGTAGGTGGAACAGGGGGTGTCCTGTCAATCGGTACAGCAGAAACCGGCGCCGATGTACGGCTCTCCCTTCCTATCACATCAACGGCCGTGATGAGATACTCGTAGGACCTTCCGTTTTCAACGCTGTAATCCGTAAACGAGAACTTACCCTGATTTTGCCTCAAAATGGGGACAGGGTTGATCTTCGTGAGTTCCTTTGACCCTTTTTCTCTTCTGTAGATGTTGAATGCGATGACGAGGTCGTTTAAATCCCCCTTCCACTCACGGTACTTCCACCTGATCTCAACCTTTCTGTCCCCGGGCTCAACAGAAATCTTCTCCGGTGGTTTCGGAATAATCTCCCTTGCCCTGAACTTTCTCGTTTCAGACGGTCCTTCGCCCCTGACCCTGAGAAAAACGACCCTGTAGGTGTAGGTCTCACCCTGTTTTATTGGATAATCGAGAAACAATCTGCCAAGGAGCTTTGCCACTTTGAGGTTCAGAAAAGACATTATCGTTCCCCTGAACGAACTGTACTTCAGTCTGTAGAGGAGACGCATCTCGTCGGTTGCGCCAACGATCTCTGCGATGTAATCGAAGTCGTCTCCCAGGATTGCCCTCACCTCCTCTGGAGTGGAGGCGGGTTTTAGAGGGGTTTGCGTCAGCTTTTTAAACTCTCCACCCTTGCCTTTTCTGTAAACTTCAGCGCCGAAGAGAGGTGTTTTCGTAAGAATGATGAAGTTTGTATCCGACTTTGTGAGAACCACAAAGAGAGGTGTCTCTTTTGCAAAACTCAGGCCGAAAATCAAAAAGACAAGGAGGCGCTTCATCTTCTCACCTCCAGGTTGCAGGATGCCTCGGACTTCAGGTGAACCCTGTTTGTCACAACGAGTTTGAACTTATACACTCCAGGTGCCAGACTGGAGGTTCTCACTACGACGGAATTGTCTCCCGGGGACACTCCGGGTATCCTCTGGAAGTCTCCCACAGGTCTGCCCCTTGAGTCAGTTATCATGTATCCCACATTGAGTATTCCACTCTGTGGATCGTCGGAATACCGGAATCTCAATCTGAGGGTATTGTGGTTGTACTCGACAGAATAAATCTCAGGTTCCGGTGGGGGTGACTTATCCAGGATCAGTGGTCCGTAAGCTGAAGTTGTCGTCTGTCCCTCGTTGTTTTCTGCCATGACGAAGAGGAATATTCTCTCTCCGTCCCTCACTGCGGAGGTATCGAATTTCAAACTCACGATCCCGGATGACCCCACATCTTCGGGGCTAATGCTCTCGTAGTAATCCGTTATGTCTGGCCCGTTCCCAGATCTCCCCACGCCAAAGAGGTACCTCTTCAGTCCTGTTTCAGGGTCGTTTGATAACCTAATAAACCTTATGGTAATCGAGTCGGTGGCTCTGAGGAACCTGTTTTCGTAAAAGTTATCCCGGGGCTCAAAGGAGAATCTCTCAGGTGGTGTTGGATCGTGGGGAACGAGGGGAGGTGATACATAGGCTGAATCGCTGATGAGTCCCACGATGTTTTCAGATACTATGCTGATGTAGAATGTATCCAGGTAGTGTACAGGGTTACCCACTATATTGATTAAATTCTCGGAAGGACGGAGTGTGTCCCAGCCCTCACCGTCGTAAAATCTGTGCGGAACCGTGTCAACTTTGTAGAAGAGGTATTTTACCTGAGATTCCGGGTCCTGATTGACAGTGAACTTCAGGTGGATCCTTGGTGGTACAGGGGTTCCCACAAAGTGCAATGGAGGCGGGATGTAGAAACCGGTGTAGGGTGACGGTGGAGGTGGCGGCGTTGTGTCGATCCTGACCAGTCTCGAAAGTGGTCGCCCTGTGAGTCCAGCTCCGTTCCTCGCCCTCACCGATAGCCTGTAAGTCTGGTTATGCTGAAGCGATATACTCCTCAAGGTGTATCTCGTAAGGCCGTGAACAGATCTCCAGGGAACCAGTGTGTCACTGAGGGTAATCCTGTAGGCCATGCGAGTTACAGGGTCGTAGTTGAATACAGAGTAAATCCTCTCGAGCATCAGCTCATACTCCTCTATGTCCGATTCGGGGTCAACTCCATTCCACTCAGCATAGAGTTCTGATGTGGATGATGTGTAAAACTCCGGTGAAACCCTATGAGGTCCCACGACCTTCCTTCTGTACCGCGGAAAGTCGAGGGAGGTTATCACCGGAGGAGTGGTGTCAACAGGCACGGCGTAAGAGTGGCTTGATCCCATTCCTCCACCTGCCGTATCGTAGTAAACGGTAAAGGGTACGCACTTCGTCTGGGAGTAGCC
This sequence comes from Caldifarciminota bacterium, assembly GCA_026986235.1. GTDB lineage: Bacteria > Hydrothermota > Hydrothermia > B15-G9 > WFZT01 > WFZT01. Next base: position 11,018 of record JALSOY010000064.1, on the reverse strand, counting down.
GAGAGCGGTTCTCACCCGGAGGTAAAACCTATAGGTCTGTGATGCCTCATCTCTTCTCTGGAAAAAGTAGTAGCTGTAAAAATTCTCCTGATTCCCTGTAAGAATTTCCCTCTTTCCCGTGGACCTGAAGCTGAAGAGGTAGGGGGAACGGGAGGCAGGAACGATTTTGTAAGATATGTCCCTGATTGCGTCGATACCTCCAGGATGTGAATAGTTCCAGTAGAAGATTGTGGGTGCCATAAACCCTCTATTGGCAGTTTCCACCGCAATTCCCCTTATGTGTGGTGGTGTTACGAGGTACGCCAGAGAATCTATCTTCTGCATGTAAAGGTTTATAAGTGCCTGATAATAGATGGTGCCGCCAGGACCGGGTAATCTCGTCAGGACGATCTGTCCACCGTTGGGGAACCGCACCACCGCCTGATTACCAGTCATCGGTGGCGCAACTGTGGTATCCGACGAAACTCCCTCAAGCCAGACGATCATCCTGTCGTAAAGGTCGTAAAGGACTTCACCCAACATCCGGGTAACTTCGTAAACCCGGTCAAGTGCCTCAGTTATCGCCTCGTGGGGTCTCTCTATGGAGTCTATGGACTCATCGTAAAGGGTGAGCACCGTGTCGTAATACGCCTGGAATATAGAATCCATATAGGCAAGGCCGTTGTAAGGGATGTTGTACCAGAGTTCCATACCTGTGGAATCGCACATCTCTATCCACTGTTCAGGCGTAAAACTTCTCGTCTGACTGATAAACTCGTTGTAGGCAGAATCTCTTGCCACGATGTCCCTGTGATATAGAATACTATACTCAAGAAGTTTCCTCCTTCTAACGAGGGATTTCAGGGTATGCGTGGCCTGTGTCCTGTTGTTGCTGATTCTCGTGGTCTTGGATAGAACGGCATACCTGATGGAACTGTGTCGTGATTCGAGCCATGACCTGTGACCCTCAACCCACCTCCTGAACCTCTTGATGTAGTTAACAAGCTCTGAGAAGTATCTTGAATTCTCGAATTCTGCCAGTGTGTAACTCTTTAAAAGCGTGTCCATAACCTCCTCTGAGAGGATACTTTCTATCCTCTGAAGTGCATCCTCAATCTGATTTATTCTGGTCATAACCTGCATGTAGGTCTCTCTTACCTGTTCTTCGTACTGCCTGGCACGCATCGTGTTCTGGTTGAGGGTGTTCTCGTCAATGGAAAAGGTGGGAGTACTGTTTACCTGTGCCCTGCCACCTGAGATCGTAACCTGAAGGGCATCCATGTGGATCCTTTTGTCGTTTACCGGGCTTTCACCTAAACCTGTCAGGCCTGCCTGCTGGACGGAATCAACGATTACATTCAGGGACGAGATGAGCATGTTTACCCGTCCTCTGAGCCTATCAATCCTGTTGATGTAGTTCTGGAGTCTCATTCTGGCAAGGACTATCTCCGTTGTATCCCCGTATGGAGAATTTTGTCCACTGTAAATTCTGTTTGCGACAAACTGAATAGGAACTATCTCCAGCCCTTCAAGCCCCCCTCTCGTTTCCTCAACATCGAGCAGGGCCTGGTACAGCGGACTTCCCCTGTACCTGAATTCGCTGGTGAAAACTGAGTAAAAGACCCTTGCCTGCTCTTCAGGTGATAGCATGAGGACTGCCACCTGTGCCGAGGCGATGGCGTCCTGAACCTCCTGCTTTGCCTCCTCCATCTCCTCTGCAGTGTTTCTTGCCTGTTCAATGAGGTCTTCCATCTCTGGATCCCGTCCGAATCCACCGTCAATTCCGTCACTTGAGATCTTTGCCCAAACACTGGCACTCTTTGAGATGCCAATCACACTAACCTCCACGCCAGCAACACCGTAGAGGTAAAACCTCGGTTCACCCAGGAGACAGGCTTCAAGCCATCCCCTTGCAGCGGCAAGACCACCAAATATCTCGGCACTTACATAGGCCTTGAAATATGCGCCCCAGGATACACTCCGCACATACCAGATGTCACCCTCAAATCCTGCAGAGATACTTATCAACCAGATGTCGAAGCCGAATCTGGCTCTGTTCTCAAGCATAAATCCAGGTGGGCCCACAAAGAGACTGCTCTCGAGATCGATAAACCTGAAGAGCTTTATGTCGATGTCTCCCATTATACCCCAGGCATCCTCGTCGTAAACATATATGCTAATGTCACTCTGTCCGCTGATCAGAGACGCTATGTCCACCTTTATCCCCATTAGCCCCACTGCGTAGAAGTCCTGGAATCCCACGCCGAGGTACGCATAGCCAGTGATTTTATCCTGCATGTGGAGTACGACGACTTTTGCACTCAGGGTGAACTCCCTGTCGGTGATGGTAACGAGGGCTCTTCCTTCGGCTGCCCATTCTGATACCACCCTCACACCTGCGTAAAACAGTATGCCGAATCTCGCCGGCTGTACACTTATCGTGTCGAATGGAGGTCCGGTCAGCCCGGCTTTGCTTCTCACAAGTTCTATGTCCTCGGGCTCTGGATTGTAGAAGAATCCACCACCCACGCTGCTCAGTATCACGAGCCTCGGTATGATGTCAATCTCGGTTGACACGCTTATAAAGGCGCCAAAACTCGGACCTGCGTCCGTGTGTGCAAGCTTTCCTATGACGAGAACCTCGGTGTTGTTCGCCGCGGGCATGTTCGCCTGCCCCACGAACAAAAATCTGTAGTCTTCGCCACCCTCAAATTCCATGTTGAGGTGAGCGTCGAACACCTGTGGAACGGCAAAGTGCGCATCTTTCACGACAAATCCCGGTGTGCCGTCACTCTTCCTGTAGGCAACGAACTGATCAACCCCACCACCTCCACCTGCTCCACCTATGTTGAGTGTCAGAGTAAGACCAAATGAAAAGTACGATCTCAGTGTAATCGGCCTCGTTCCCTGTGAACCGGAATCACTATGCGTGGGTAGGGTTACGGTGGGAACCTGAATCGTGGTGTCGTGGTCAAGCTGGAAGTAATTTATCTCCGTTATACTCAGATCCATCATGTTTGCAATGGTCAGGTTGGCTCCGGTGATCCTTGGAAAGTCCACATGACCGTCTGTTCTCACCCTGAAATCAGAAAAGTCAATACCACCCTCGACTGTGGAGATGTTCAGGCTCAAACTACCGGACAGACAGAGCTCGAATCCGCCGGATCCTGAGGCACTCACATCCGTTATGTTCATCCTGAAAACTTCCCAGTCTATGTCCGGAATGCTACCCTGAGGGATGTCGAGGTCTCCCCATTCAAAGTCCCCGTTGAAGTGTATGGTGAGACCGGGTGAGATGTTTCTGCCGTCCTTGTTACCGAATTTGATGACCCTGTTTTCATCGAAGTAGAAGTAAAAGATGGCAGCAACACCGCAGTTGTCAAGGTCACTTAAGTCTATATTCAGGGCAAGATAGTTTATGTCCATGGTACCTATGAAGAAGTCAAACTCGCTCCTGTCATTGCCACCAAGACCCGGCGTCTCGTCTATGAGTTTAACATTTGCCCCTCCCCTGATACTTCCGTCAAATCCAACGGTGAAGGAATACCTCTGGGCACCTGTCTCGTCGAAGGGAGGTGGAAGATTGACTGATCCTGCCACCTTCAAACTATCCATGGTTATCATCACCGTGTCCACAATCCAGTATGGATCTATCAGAGTGTCGGGGTGGGAGAGCAGATTCACATAATCGAAGGAGAAGTTCCCCTTTGTATCCACCGTCAGGTTGGTAAATGTGATGGTATCTCCCAGAAACTCAAACATACCCGACATCTTGATGGAGAAGGCCCCATCTCTGTATCCGAAGGAAAGGGCATGATAGGTCGTGCCATTTTTCACTATGTCCATGAGCCCGAATGTCGTACCAAAGAGTCTGAAAAACTGCTCAGGTGAGGGGTAGCTGATGTCAGGACACACCACATAGGGAGTAACGCTCATGATCTTCAGCCCCGTGATGGAGAGCTGGAAACTGTCACCAAGGAAAGGAAGTGAGAGGACGCCTGAAAGCTCAAGGGCGAGGGTGTCGCCTACGGTAATATCTAAGGGCGGATGCCCCTCAAGCTCCTGAAGCGCAAAGTTTGCAAGTGAGATTGGCAGTGAATCCGGATAGTCGAAATTGAAGTCCAGCCCCTCTGTTCCCACACTTGCCACAAAGTGAATCGGGAACCTGCTTCCGTTCTGATCCTCAAAGAAACCCGGAACAATGTCACCTGAAAACCTTGCATTTAAAGGAGAGAATGATATTTCTGCTCCGTTTACCCTGAATGTTATGAAGTTCCCCAGAACGATGGAGTCTATAAAGGTCGCTCCGGGTGTGAGGGTATCGTAAACCTCTCCCACACGGGCGGTTCCCGAAAGTCCCTCATTGGTAATTGTTAAACTATCAAAGACGATTTCAAGGCTGTCGAGGATGGAGGGCAGGACAAAGGAGCCGGAGATCAGAATCCCGTATGTCCCGTTCTGGTTGATGTAGTCAAAGCCACGGATACCGAGGGGGATTCCCAGTCTGGTGAGCGTAAACAGGGTATCTATCCCCTCTGGAGGCCTTGCGTGTATGTCACCATCAAGGAATTCAAACGAGGTGGGATTCACCTTAACATCAAACTCCACTCCAAAGTTGGGCACAAAGTCACCCATCCTGAGTGCCGGGACATAGATGTAAACAGGATGGCCCTCCTCTGTGTAAAGTCTCAGGGTGTCTCCCACATAACTGAAGTGGATCAGTAGTGAATCATTTTCCTTGAGCTTTATGTAGGCAATGGTTGTATCTGGTATGGGGAGCTTCGCCGGTATGGGTATAATTCCCGTGAACTCCGGGTGGAAACCGTGGGAATCCAGCCACGCCACCCTTCTATCGTTCAGATAAAAGTCAACCCTGCCGGCCGAGACACCGAAATCGGGAACCCACGAGAGAAGGAAGCTATCGGAAAATACAGCCCTTACCGTGTATGTGGTCTGATTCCAGATTATCTGAACTTCAGATGTATCCCTTATGGCAATTCCACCCTGACGGAGACTGATGTTTTCCGGAAGATTCAAAAGTATCCCCTGTCCCAGAAGCTGAGCTCCTGCCTGAACGGCACTCCATACCATCCCACCACCTGACATATCTATTCTGAAGGCAAAGGACGAGGTGAAGTTTGCAGAACCTGATTTCACATTGAAATCCCTGAGGTCAAGGACCAGATGGTTAAAGTTGACTCCCACAGAGTATCCTTCGGCAAGGAGAAGATTTCCTGAGCCGTCAATGTGGAAACCTGCGGTGTCAATCCTGGCAGAATCCACCCTTATGGCAAGCACAGGCGATTCTGAGGGTATGTTCCAGACAAAGGGCTCTGTTATCCTGATCGATCCATCTATGAGTCTGAAGTGAACTAACTCAAGGACGAGGTTACCCGAGGCTTCGATGGTGTCGCCGGGTGTTGGTGAGGGAAGTCTCAAAGTGCCGTCAAGGGCAAATACCACCTCCTGCTCTCCCCCGGATACCCTGAAGTCTATGTCGGACCTCGTTATCCTGATCTGGAAGGGTCCAAATCTGATGGGACACGAAGGAATGATGTTTTCAACAGATCCCGATAGATGCCCTTCGGAATCGAAGTGAAGGGTAAAAGAAGTGAGGTCGATCTGACCCGATCCACTCTCACAGACCATAATCGAAGGTAAGGAGAGGTTTCCACTCACATCCACCCCGCCGTTTACATCGAAGTTACCGCCCTCAAACTGAGCACTGAAGGACCCTGTGAGCTGAAGGATGTTAAAAAATACGCTGTCTCCAAGCGGAATCCTGCAACCTGGAGGATTTATCACCTTTAACGGCAGGTCAAAACTCAGCCTGCCCTCAGAAAAACTCACATCGTTAACCCTTATGTCAGGTAACCTGATGCACTCGGGGAAACTTTCAGGCAGGTGCGGCATGGTAAACTCAAAGTCAAACGAGAAGTTAAAGCCCGTGGGCATACCCTCTGACCAGTTGAACCACGGGAAGGTAAAATCAGCCATACGGAATCCGAGAGGCCTCAGACCGAAGCCACCGAAGTTGAATGCAGGCAGGTTGAGATTTGAAAGATCAATATCGGGGAAGTGAAACCCGTCTGTCCCCAGTGAAATCCCGGATAACCATGGAAGCCTGAGTGAATCGAGATAGGGGAAGGAAAACCTCACATCCAAATTCAGATTGAAGTCCCAGCCATTTTCCTGTGAGTACGAGAGGCTCGCAAGGTCTAAATTACGGAAGTTTATGTGGACCCATCCAAGGTCAAGGTCGCTCAGAAGTGAATCACAGTCTGCATGGAAACTGTTAAGGCTTATCCCTGTGTTTGTGAGATTCAAAACGAGGTCACCACCGCATGTGCCGGAGCTGAGCCTCATACCAAATCCACCGTAAAGGTTAAGAGAAGACCCGCCGGTTGAAAAATTCCCCCTGATACTATCCATTCTGATGGTAACAAGGTCACTACCTGGAACGAGGGGAAGGGTGAGGGGACCGTTGACCTTCAGCTTACCCGTGATGTCCGTCCCGTCGAGGGACAGTGTGTCTATTCTGAAGTTGAGAGTGGTGTCAAACACATGTAGCTTCCCCTGGAGGGAGACAACGGGTGCCGAGAAGTGAAGTTCCACACCCGTAATATCGAGTCCCAGCATACCCGATCCAAGAGAGAAGAGGCTTGACCCCTCTGGAGCGGTTTTTGATAGCGTCCCGTGCAAGCCGTGTCTGTCCAGCGTGAGACTGCCTGGTATAGAAAAGTCTGGTATGCCGAGGTTATCGGGAAGATGGAACTCACCTGTAAAGCTGAAACCGGATGAGGCGTCAAAGCCGAGCCCCGTAATCCTTAAAAATGCCCCGGTTATCACCTGTGGAAAGATCGATGGGTCAAGCGAAGGAGCGTTAAAACTTCCGCCCACTATTGAAAGGTCGTTTTTGGATACCTCGAGGTTTGAAACCCCAACAGTTATGGGCGGAACTCCGGTTAAAACCGGAAGGAGCAGGGAGGCATTTCCTGATAGGATGTAGGATGTGGGAGTCTCCTCTATGTTCAACCCTGAGATTACGAGATAAGCGGCATCCTCAATAATCGTAAGGGTGTCACCCAGGCGGGAAGGCGGTCCCACAACAGGTGAGTATGTGAATGCGAAGATGTCACTTCTACCCTGATTTTCACCAAATGGCTGGTAGATTGAATCAAGGGATTGTACCTGCCAGACATAACTGTGCCCGTCCTCCAGCTCCGGGGCATCAACGGGATATGTGAACATGGTAAAATCCACCGTATCCACAAAGATGGGAAATCCGGACGCCGCCTGATCAGGAGTCTGCCCCTGAATCATCTCCCAGATGCTGATCCTGTAATGGATGGTGTAGGTGGGTGGAGCTGTAAGAGGTGTCCAGGTGAAGACGGGAAACGGGAGGTTGACGGTGTCGTTATTGGCAGGAGTCAAAAGGGTAGGTGGTCTTGGAAGGACGATCGTATAGCTCTCACAGTCACCTGCGAGTTCGTTACCGTCTGGATAACTCAAAAGACGGATGCAGAATGTATAGGTCCCCTCTGGAAACCTGCCTGATCTAACGATCTGCTCTTCCAGTGTGGTTGAATAAGAAACATCGGTCCATGTTACCATCTGTTCATTTGAAATTATCCTCGTTTCGGGTCCGGAAAAGGAGAGAACCTCACTCGTCCCCTGAGCGATAACGGTTCCGTTTCTTGAAATTGAGCCGGATAGCTGAACCTGGGCAGGGCCTGTGCCCGTGTAGGTGATGGTGAGGGTTGCCGTTCCGGGGTGGGATTGCCAGTCACTAAGGTAGGGCGAGGGATTGGGTGAAATATTTAAGTCAATACTCCAATCTCCCGCCTGAATGATCCCCACGATAAACAGGGTACAAAAGGATCGCCACATGGTGAACCCCCCTTTTTTAGATGAAAGGGTGAAACAACTTTATAACGGCACCACCTAAATCGTTCCATCATTGCCATCCTCCTTAACCCACAGATGAATTTTATCCCATCGTTTTGCAAAAATCAACCATTGTTTTCATCCCTTTAAATACCAATTTAAGTAATTGCAAAATTACCCAAAAAGACCAGGAATCCCATTTGGAGAGGGTGAATTAGGATTCCCAAAGTCCCCCCTGGAGAAGTGGGATTCCTTCCCTCTCAAAAATTCCCTTCTGTCGAAGGGGGATTGGAATTCAAGCGGTAAACATCCCCCTTAGTCCCCCTTCTATCGAAGGGGGATCGGGGTTTCCATAATCCCCCTTTGTCAAAAGGGGGACAAAAGGGGGATTCTCAAAAAGTCCCTCTGGTGAAGGGGGATTTTAAAAGTTTTCCTTTTATAAAATGGAACCTTTCTATACTTGGTGCGGGCGGTCTTTCACTCGCATTCTGGAAGTTTGGTGATATCACGCACTTTCACCCGCTTTTGGTATTTTTTGAAATCCATAATACTGTTCTTTGTTAACCTTCCCGGGCAGATATATCGCTTCTCCTGGGATTAATCTCTTCTTGACTTGTGGAATAAAGGACTCACTGGCCCTTTCTCTTTGCGTCGGCATCCTCTCTTCTGGTGGTGACGCTGATTTATGTGGGCATTAAAACTCTTGTGGTTTTAAAACATGGTTGATCCAGTTTTTTAAAAACTTCAGGCCTGCTTTTCCACTTTTTTCGGGATGAAATTGGACTGCTGTAAGATTCCCTCTCTTTATCCCTGAAACATATTCAACATAGTACTCTGTCCGAGAAATCACGATTTCTTCGTCCTCGGGTACCACATAGAAACTGTGGAGAAAGTAGAAAAATTCTCCGTCCGGTATCCCTTTGAACTCCTCAACCCTGCGAAGGATCCTTACCTGGTTCCATCCTATCTGGGGTACTTTTCCCCCTTTGAACCTCACCACCCTTCCTTTCAATATGGATAGGCCGGGGACACCTGGAGATTCCTCACTCTCCTCAAAAAGGAGTTGAAGGCCCAGACAGATACCGAGATAGGGTTTACCCGAATTTATCCACCTGATGATTTCATCCCTCATGTTTTCAAGGCTCTTTATCGCTGATCCAAAGGCACCCACCCCGGGTAGGACAACGGCATCGACCTTTTCAAAATCTGTGGCACTCCTTATCCTGGAAGTTTCAACACCCAGAAAATCCAGCGCCTTCTCCACGGAAAGGAGGTTTCCAGCGCCGTAATCGATGATTCCCACTTTCATATCACACCCTTTGTACTTGGAACTTCTTCTATACCGGGAACGATTTCCATTGCCTCCTTCAACGCCTTCCCGAAGCTTTTAAAAATCGACTCAACTATGTGGTGAGTGTTGTAACCCCGGATTACATCCACATGTACGGTGCATTCCAGCCCTCTTACGAATCCGGAGAAGAATTCCCTCACAAGTTCTGTGTCAAAACTCCCAATTACTGGAGTTTTGAATTCGTATTCAAAGTGAAGGTAGGCTCTTCCAGAAATGTCGCACGCCACCATGGTTAGCGCATCGTCCATGGGGAAGGCGAAGAAGCCCGCTCTCTTTATTCCCTTAAGATCTCCCAGGGCGTTTTTAAATGCAATACCAAGGGTGATGCCTGTATCTTCAACAGTATGGTGGGGATCCACATGTAAATCTCCCCTTGCCTTCACTTTCAAATCAAAAAGTCCGTGTCTTGAAAAGTTTTCAAGCATGTGGTCGAAGAAACCGACGCCTGTGTCAACTTCAGCCCTGCCTCTGCCCTCAATGATGACCTCCACAAACACTTCTGTCTCTCTGGTTTTTCTGTGAACATGAGACTTCCTCATAAAAGCACCTCCGGTTAGGCACTCATTTTAAATGCAAATTTATTCAAATTCAATGTGCCGGGCTTGTCAGTTGGAGAAAATTCCATAAAATAATCCCCTTATGCCCGCAGAAAAAATTGTAGTCCGTGGTGCAAGGGTTCACAATTTGAAGAACATCAGCCTGGAGATACCGAGGGACCGGTTTGTCGTGATAACCGGTCTCTCGGGGTCGGGTAAGTCTTCCCTTGCCTTTGACACCCTGTATGCCGAGGGTCAGAGGAGGTATGTTGAATCTCTATCGGCCTATGCAAGACAGTTTCTGGGCCTCATGGAAAAGCCCGATGTTGACCTCATAGAAGGGCTCTCCCCTGCCATTGCCATTGAACCCAGAAAGGCCTCTAAAAATCCAAGATCAACTGTCTCAACTGTAACGGAAATTTATGACTATTTAAGGCTCCTCTTCGCAAGGATCGGCGTACCACACTGTCCCGAACACGATGTGCCTTTGAAATCACAAACCGTTGACGAGATCGTTGATGTGATCTTAAAGCACACCGAACACGAGAGGGTCCAGATCCTCGCTCCCATGGTCAGAGGAAGAAAGGGTGAGTTCAAAGACCTTTTTGAAAGAATCCAGAAACTGGGCTTCGTCCGTGTCCGCGTGGATGGGAAAGTTTACAGAATAGAGGATGTTCCGGATCTCGAGAAGTACAAAAATCATACGATTGAAATAATCGTTGACAGGATAAAGTTGAAAGAAGGCATAAGGTCTCGACTCGCAGATTCGGTCGAACAGGCACTTAAGGTTTCAGGTGGACTTGTAACCGTTGTTTACGAAAACGGAGATGAAGAGATCTTCAGCGAAAAGCTGATGTGTCCCATTTGTGGTTTTTCCATGCCTGAACCTGAGCCGAGACTGTTCTCTTTCAACTCCCCCTATGGAGCCTGTCCTGCCTGTAACGGCCTGGGAGTGAAGTTCGAGATTGATCCCCGGCTCCTCATAAATAACCCCGAACTCTCCATTTACGAGGGTGCAATCAAACCGTGGGGTGTTCCCAATCCCTTTTTAGAGGTGAAGCTCGAAAGACTTGCCTCGATCTACAATGCAGACCTCAACAAACCCTGGAAGGACCTGCCAGAGGAGCTCAGAAATGTGATCATTTACGGCACAGAGAGTCCCCGTGAGTACACCCTGAACTCGGATGAATTTGAGTCGGAATATCACTTTTATGAAGGGCTAATTCCACAACTCTGGAGAAGGTACAGGAACACGGAGTCTGATT
>JALSOY010000063.1 GCA_026986235.1 Caldifarciminota bacterium | reverse complement strand
TTCCGTACTTTACAGGTAGAGCTATTCTCATCTTTATCCTCCTCAAAGTGATTTAAATCTCTCCAGCGCCTCAAGTATTCTCATAACACCCTCCCTGATTTTCTCGTCGCTGCTGGCAAAAGAGATTCTGATGTGTCCCTTACCCCGGGTTCCAAAGTAGGAGCCCGGCAAAACGGCAACTCCGTAATTTTCAAGAAGGAAGTTGGCAAATCTGTCGGTATCCACTTTAAGGTCGGGGAACACATAAAAGGCCCCCTGCGGTATCACATGGCTTACACCTGCATCTTTGAGAATCCTGGTGGCAATATCTCTGCGTCTTTTGAACGCCTCCACCATCACTTTAACGGAATCCTGCGGTCCTTTTATCGCCTCGATGGCTGCTCTCTGTACAAAAGAAGTGGCACAGGACACCGTGCTCATCTGCAGTTTAACCACCATCTGGACGAACTTTTCAGGAACTATCCCGTATCCTATCCTCCATCCGGTCATGGCGTATGTTTTTGAAAATCCATCTATCAGGAAAAGAAACTCGTCACTTCCTTCCATACCCAGGGCACTCGTGTGCTCCCCATCAAAGATGATCCTCGAATAAATCTCGTCTGAGATAACATAGATGCCACGATCAACGGCAATTTTCATTAGCTCTCTTAAAGTATCTCCTTTTATAGTAACCCCTGTCGGGTTGTGAGGAAAATTCAGTATCAGTGCCCTGGTTCTCGGGGATATAAGACTCTTGAGTTTTTCCGGATCGTGGAAAAATCCGTCTTCAGGAGTGAGTTTCCAGGCAACAGGTACTCCTCCGGCAAGGGAGATGTGTGCCCTGTAGGACATGTATCCCGGATCAGTGTAAATTACCTCGTCTCCAGGCTCAACCGTTACGAGCAGAGAATACAGGATCATCATCTTCGCACCGGGTGTTACTATAACTCTTCGGGGATCGATCCTGACGCCTCGGTAAACTTCCTGATACCAGGAGATGGCCTCCCGTAGGTCGGCTATCCCCTGAGGGTCAGTATAATGTGTAAAACCGGCTTTCATGGCCGAATACGCTGCCTCAATTATGTTGTCCGGCGTATTGAAGTCAGGCTCACCTATGTGCAGGTGAATGACCTCTCTCCCGGCCCTCTCAAGCTCACGGGCCTTTTTCAGTATCTCAAATGAAGAATGTCCGAGATTTCCCGTCTTCATTGGTCTCTCCTCAAATAAAGTACTTTGAAAGATCAACGCCGATGATCAACTTTGTCGAAATTCCCACAAGTGGTCTCAGGTAAATTCCAAGGAGATCCACCCCGATGATGTAAGGGGAGAAGAACAAAAGGATCAGGAGGAAGATGCCGTATGTCTCATAAACCCTGAGTTTCGAGGGATCGGAGTAGGCAGAGACTATGCGCCATCCGTCAAGTGGAGGAACGGGAATAAGGTTGAAAAATGCAAGTATCAGGCTGATCAGGACGAAAATCAGGAGCATGTTGTTGAGAACATCGAGGTATTTGGGGAGGTTGAGGTTCACTGTGTATCTGTAGATGAGGCCACCAAGGACAGCCGAGAAGAGGTTGATCCCGGGTCCTGCAAAGGCCACAATTACGGCATCCCTTTTGGGATTTTTTAGCCTGCTGTAGTTCACCGGCACCGGTTTTGCCCATCCAATGTGTACGAGAAAGAGCATTATAAGCCCGATGATGTCAATGTGTTTAAAAGGATCGAGTGTGAGTCTTCCCATCATCTTTGCCGTGGGATCCCCGAGTTTATATGCGCTGTAGGCGTGGGCAAACTCGTGCAGACTCAGGGCAAAGAGAAGAGGAGGAGTGAAAAAGGCTATTTGAAAGATGACCTGATAAATGTTCATCCGAGCAACACTCCAAGTAGGATTCCCAGAATGGCGCCCACGAAGACTTCAAAGGGGGTGTGTCCGAGGAACTCCCTTAACCTTTCTTCCTTTATTCTGTGAGCGATTTTCAGTTCTTCGACCATCCGGTTTATCACCCTTGCCTGCATTCCTGCCGCCCTTCTGAGTCCTGCGGCATCGTACATTACGATCAGGCTGAAGTATAATGTTACGCCAAAGATAGCGGAATCAAAACCTCTGTTTTTCCCCACAATGGTGGAAAGTGCCATTACGGAGGCTGAATGGGCGCTCGGCATACCACCAGTATAAAAAAACCACCTGAAATCAGCCTTCTTCCTGATAATCCAGTAGAGAAAAAATTTAAAGGTCTGGGCAAGAAAACCTGTGAGAAGAGGGACTACGAAGTATTTGTTTGAAAAAATCTGGACAAAGGGACTCAAGGTCAGTAGTTCCTTTCTACGATAAACTTTATGAGTGAGATGAGCGGTTTCCCCTTTTCCTTACCGAAGAAATCTTCCACTTCTGATATGGCAGAATCTGCGAGAATACGAGCCTTTTTCTTTGCCTCTTCGAGTCCGAAGACCCGCACATAGGTCTGCTTTCCACTTTCCCTGTCTTTTCCCACACTCTTTCCGAGCCTGTCTTTCTCACCGATCTCGTCCAGTATGTCGTCAACGATCTGGAAGGTCAGTCCTATTTTTTCACCCACACTGTGAAAAAGTTTAACCGTTTCGGTGGACGCTCCTGCGGCGATTCCACCGACTTTCAGAGAAGCCCTGATAAACTTCCCCGTTTTTCTGGAATGTATGTACTCGACTATCTCTTCTGAAGGAGGTTTTTTCTCTCCCGTCACATCGGCCACCTGTCCGCCGAGCATACCGTCGAGGCCGATGGCGTCGGTTATTTCTCGAAGTACCATCACGAGTCTATCAGGTGGCACATGTGATTGAACGATGGTGTGAAAGGCATGGGAGAAGAGAGCATCACCTGCAAGTATGGCGATTGCCTCGCCGAAAACCCGATGGTTGGTGGGTTTACCTCGTCTGAAGTCGTCGTTATCCATCGCCGGAAGGTCATCGTGGATGAGTGAAAATGTGTGAATCATTTCTATGCCACAGGCAACAGGGAGAAGCTCTCCCTCCAGATCTTTACCACCGGAAAGTTCGTACCCGATTATGGCGAGAAGTGGTCTCAGTCTCTTACCACCGGCGAAGAGGGTGTATCTCATTGCCCTGACCAGTATTTCCGGGCCCTCCGCGTCTTCAGGCAGGAATCTTTCCAGTGCCCTGTTCACGATCTCCAGTTTTTCTTTCCAGTATGCGTTAAAATCGAACTCCGCCATTTCAGAATTTAAAGCTCACGAAGATCGAGGACCTTTCAGGATTAATCATGGTTTTAAAAGAAACTTTCCTCCCCGCAAGTTTTGTTGAAACGAATGCGTCCAGTGCGGAGAAAATGTGGTTGGCTATGATGACACCGATCATGACTCCTGCGTCCGATAGACTTGATCTCTCCTGGCGCCTGAGTTTTCTGTATCCAAACCACTCTTCGAGGGTGGGGAAGCTCCAGTTACCCTGTACCATGCGGCTGTTTACGAACTCCTGTTGCCGCTCTGGATCTGTAGGGTAGTAACTTCTTGCAAGTCTCCAGAGGTACTCGATGTACTCTTCCCGTGAGCGTCTCCTTTCTATTGCGTTCCAGTAATTTTCATCCTCCACCGAAGGGTCAGCTCCAGCCACGGTATAGGCGTAGGTCCTGTACCTCTCTCTGAACTGGCGGGCCTCTCTTCTGTAATAAAAGTTACCAAGGATGCCAAAAATTTCCGTTGCGATGAAGGAGTAACCTTTGATCTTTGAGCCGTTCATAATCTGTGATGATCCCGGGAGGATCAACGACATAACTGCGTTATTTATTGCCGGTGAAGAACTGATGGACAGATTGAAGGTAAAAAGGAGAGTGATGGCAAGATTCATGCTTCCTCCCCGGTTTTCCTGATAACGGCGGCATCGACCACGAAGTCGTCGTCCTTGACCTTCATAAGCCTGACTCCGCGGGCATTCCGGCTGTAAAAGTTCACGCTCTCGGACTTCAATCTCAGGACGATCCCCTTCTGCGTGATGAGAATTATGTCGTCATCTCCGTCTATAGCACTGACCTTTACGAGTTCTCCTGTTTTCTGATCAACCTTCGTGAATTTTACGCCCTTACCACCTCTACGGACCTTTCTTATTGTTTCAATCTTGAGTTTCTTCCCGTATCCCTTTCTCGTTACTGTGAGAAGGTTGTCACCGTTTGCCACACGGACGAGGGAAATTGCCCTTGCGCCTTCCTCGATTCTGGCGCCGCGAACTCCTATGGATGCCCTGCTTGTGGGTCTGACATCAGATTCGTGAAACCTGACGCCAATACCGTTGGTTTTGGCAACGATGATCTCGTCATCGCCACCGGTTATAACCGCT
>JALSOY010000062.1 GCA_026986235.1 Caldifarciminota bacterium | reverse complement strand
TGAAGAAGGGGGATTTTGCATTCCCCTTAGTCCCCCTTCTGAAGAAGGGGGATTTCGTTCTGCAAAAATCCCCTTGGTGAAGGGGGAACATCGTTTTTCAGAATATCACTTTAGCTAAAGGGAGGTGAGTGTTTTGTAAAAAACCGGTTTAAGCGCTTAAAATAAAGAGATGTTTGAAAATTTCAAATTGACATGGGGAGAGATAAGTTTTCACTCCTTCCACATCGCCGTTATTTCCGGAATTATTCTTTCATTCCATTTCAATCCCTCAAAGCCTTTTGAGTCTCTTGAGATTATCACGGGGCTTGTCCCCTATGGAGAGCTTTTACGGAGGATTCATTATTTTTCCTCCCAAATTTTTCTCCTCTCTCTTCTGTTCCACAAGATCGAATATCTCAGGAAAGATTTACCATACAGCATTTCAAAATGGGCCAAAGAGGTGTTGACGATATTCCCCCTTTCATTTTTGTTGCTTTTCACTGGGTACATCCTGAGAGGGAGCAAGGAGGGAATTTTTGCACATAATGTTGCAAAAAGTCTTTTGTCTTCTATCCCGCTGGTGGGTAAATTTTCAGGAGGTATAATTTTCGGGGACAGTATGTTTGTGGTTTTTCTCAACCATGCTGTGACATTCACTTTTCCTATGGTTTTCCTTTTCTACTGGCATGTGAGGCTTTTTTATCCTGACTACAGCAAGTTTCTCTATGTACTCGGGATAACGCTTTTTACTTCCATCATTTTCTACCCATCAATAGGTCATCCTGTTGACTATCCATTAGATCCTGTTAAAGGGCCGTGGTTTTTTCTCGGTATAGAGGAGCTTGTGTACCACCTGCCACCACTTTTAGGTGGTATAATTTTCCCCTCTGTGACCCTTCTGTCACTTTCTTTTTACCGGAGGTCACCGGTGTGGAGGATAACATTCTGGATATTAACGGGGTTTTATTTGATATTAACGATCGTGGCGGGGTTTTTCAGAGGGGAGGGGTGGCAGATCAGTATATGGCGATAACTTTGTTTTTTCCGGTTTCCTTAGCCCGGAGAAGTGCACTGTCTGCTCTGTTTAGGAGGTCTTCAGGCCTTTTATCCGTGGGTCTCATGGATGTTACACCTATGCTTATTGTCGGCTTTATTATCTTTTTTCCCGCCCTCACCTCGAGACCTGTATTAACGAGATCCTGAATCCTCTCAGCCAGATCAAGTGCGCCGCTTATAGTGGTTCCTGGAGCAATGATGATAAATTCCTCGCCTCCAATCCTTCCGAATATATCGTGTCCCCTTATCCTGTTGCGTACAATATCTCCAAAAGTTTTCAAAACCTTGTCACCCACCAGGTGGCCGTATCTGTCGTTGATCTTTTTAAAATCATCGAAATCTATGTAGAGGAGGGAGAGGACATCGTGATGTCTTCTGCTCCTGTTCATCTCTTCGTCAAGTCTTTTGAGAACATGTTCACGGGTGAAAGCGCCTGTTAATGGATCTACAGCAACAAGTTCCTTGAGTCTCCCGAGGAGGGATAGTACCCTTTCTACATCTTTGTCCGTCCTGATCTCAAACGATTTAAGAAGCTGGTCAAACTCTTCAATTTTATACATGGAGAGATATTCAAGTAGTGCGGAGATGGATTCTAACTTTTTACTCATGGTGTACTTGAAGGTTTCGACAGTTATAAAGAGTATAACCATTATGGAAAGGAGGTAAATCAGGACCATGCTGCCAAAAAAGTTCCTGAGCCCCTTGATGGCATCTTCTATGTTCATCATGTTTTTAAACACCACATAGACTTTTCTTCCGTGTGGGTAAACTGGAGACAGGGGGAAGTGGAAACTGCCGTTCTGTGAGGTTGAGAAGAAAATCATATTTCTTATGGTGGAGGGCATCTCCATGTAGAGGGTGGGAATAAGTGCCTTACCCACGAAAATTCCTTTCTTACCTGTTATTCTCACTCCAAGGAGAAAAATATCCGAGGGGTCAAGTGTATCCAGAACGAGGTAAAAGTAAAAATAGTTCGTTCGCATTGGGAGGTTTGAATAATGGTCTCTTATGGCGGACACGAGGTAAAGGGTATCAAATGCGGAGGATTGTTTACCAAGTATTCTGGCAGAGTTCAGATTAAAGTCAAGTTCTCCAATGACATCGAAGGATTCAAGGAGAACGGGGTTTTCGATAAAGTTTAAAAGTTCCTTTTCTTCTTCCGGGGCCATAAAAAGGACCTTTGTTAAGTCATCCTTCTCACCGGAGAAGAAGGAGAGGAGGGACTCAGTGAGGTACTGAGCCTCCCTCCTCTTAATGTTATTGTAGATTTTTTTGTTTGTGTAGTAAGAAAGGGCAAGGAAGATGAGGAGCAGGATCAGGAATCCTGCTATGACCGGAACGATGAGTTTCTGATAAAGTTTTTCCATCAAACTATTTACTATTCATTTTTCACGAAACCCATCCTTTTTTGCTCTATACCGTGGATTTTGATCTCTCCGAACCTTTCTTCGTACTTTCTTATATTGTCTTCAAGTGCCTTTAAAAAGAGTTTGGCGTGTTGAGGAGTCATTATGATTCTTGATACGACTTTGGCTTTGGGGAGTCCTGGCATCATCCTTGCAAAGTCAAGGATGATCTCCGAGGGTGAGTGGGTAATCAATACGAGATTAGAATACTCCCCTTTCCCCTTTTCTTCATCTATGTCTATTTGAATCTGTTGCTGTTGCTGCATTTTTTTCTCCTCCTTTTTTTGTTTTTTAAAAATTGCTAACATTATCGAGTTCCTCCATAAGGTCTGTCGGTATTTTCACATCAACTGCCTTCAGGTTGTCCATGAGCTGTTCAACGCTGTTGGCGCCAATGATGGGGCTCGTGATGTAGTCTTTCTGGAGTAACCAGGCGAGAGAAACCTGGGCAGGTGTTGCACCCAGTTTCTGTGCTATCTCAATGACCTTTTCAAGTATTTTGAAACCTCTTTCGTTGAAGTACCTCTGCTGGATGGTGGAGGCTCTGACTGATCCAGGTATCCTGCCGTCTCTCCTGTACTTACCGGTCAGGAAACCTGCTGCAAGGGGTGAATATGGGATTACAGCCATGCCGTACTTCAAAACCACGGGTAAAACATCTTTCTCAAATTCTTCTCGATCAATTAAATTATACCTTGGCTGGATGGAAACGAACTTTTCGAAGTTTTTAAGTTCACTTACCAGCATAGCTTTTTCGATCATCCATCCCCTGTAGTTTGAAAGGCCTATGTAGAGAACTTTGCCTTCACGGATCAGGTCATCGAGTGTCCTCAGTGTTTCCTCAATGGGAGTGGACTCATCGGGCCAGTGTAACTGGTAGATGTCAATTACATCTGTCTTCAGTCTTCTGAGACTATCTTCAACTGCTCTTCTTATGTGGTATCTCGAAAGACCTTCACCGTTTGGTCCATCCCACATTCTACCTCTGACCTTGGTTGCAATAACGATCTCTCTTCTTATTCCACGGCTTTTTATCCAGTCACCGATTATCTCTTCTGCCACTCCACCGGGGTTTCCCTCAACCCACCTTGAGTAAACATCTGCCGTGTCAATAAAGTTACCTCCTGCTTCGTAGTACGCATCGAGAATTTTAAAGGACTGTTCCCTGTCTGCCGTCCAGCCGAACTGCATGGTCCCGAGGCAGATGGGGGAGACCTTCAGGCCCGTCGTCCCGAAATTTTTAACTTTTTCTCTTAAGTCCATAGTATGCCTCCAGTTTTTTTACGATTTTTTTACTGTCTTTACCAAGGATCAATGTGACGCTCACCACTGAGTCGTGATCGAGATTAAAATACAATCTGTTGATTTTCAAAACCCGTGCCACCGCCCTTGCGTTCCTCATTCCTTCCTTATCTATCCTTTCCACGATATAGGTTACGGCTATGGTATCCTTTGCCTTTCCACTGTAAACGACATCAAAGTTCAATCTTTCAAAGAGCTCTGTTATGTATTTTAAAACTGAATCAGTCTTTTCACCAGTCGCATCGAGAATTTCAAGATGTATATTTCGATTATCCATAGCGCTCTGCATTTCCAGTTTCCGCGCATTCGTGGAGCTTGTAATGGAAAGAAATGTGGTGAGAAGCATCAGGGAAAAGATTATTACTATAGAAACAGCGATGATTTTCTTCATGTAACCTTTTTCAACTTGTTGCTGTCCTCCGGAAACTTTTTAAGTCCGACATTAAAACGGACATGGATGTACCCGTTGGAGATTGAGACCACCTCGCCAAATCCGTAGTATGTGTGGTAAACATTGTCGCCCTTCTGGAATCTCACCGTACTCTGTTTGAGGGTCCTGGCATCT
>JALSOY010000061.1 GCA_026986235.1 Caldifarciminota bacterium | reverse complement strand
CCCCCTTGGAGAAGGGGGATCAAGGGGGATTCTCAAGAATTTGTTTTTACCCCCTTTCAACCGTCAATTTTCGTCCGGTAACGGGAGAAAAGCCCACGAAGACGAAGTTTCTTGCGTTAAACGGACATGCGGCAACGCACGAACCGCAGTTGGTACAGTAAATACTTTCTGCTTCCCCTCTGCTCGGATATATCCCCCAGGGACATGCCCGGTCGCAGAATCCGCAGTCACGACAGGTATCAAGGTCCTGAATTATTATCAGTCTCCTTTTCGATCCGATTAAGGCGAGTAAGGCACCAAGAGGGCAGAAGTACTGGCAGAAAAACCTTTGAGATAAAAAGTATGTAGTGAGCACTATCAGAACCACGACCCCCTCGAGGGCGAGAGTGTGAAAGAAGACGGCCATCATTATTTCACGACCCACAAGTCCCGGAGGTGATAAAAAAACGAAAATGGGCTTACCCACCATCATCGCAAGGAGAAGTTCCCCTACGAGAGCGATCCATAGCACCCATCTTGGAAGAACGAGTCTGGGCTTCCTTTTGTAATAACTCCTCTTAGAGATCTTTTTGTGAATCCTGTCCATTATCTCGTAGAAGTAATTTATCGGACAGATCCAGGAGCAGAAGACTCTCCCAAGGAAAAAAGCAACAATAATCGGTAACGACATTCCTATTATCCATGGCATGTAAAGGATTTTCGTTATAAGTAAGGCCTCAATCCCCTCAAGAGGAGAAACAAACCACAGGTGACCAAAGGCGATGGACTGATACCATCCCTGAACCACCTTTATATGAAAGTAGTAGTTGAGAAATGGATTGATAAGAATGATCAGGAATGCCCCGGTCTGGAAGGCGAACCTCCACCTGTCAATGTAGGTCCTCCGCCTGATTACAGGTTTCCCCTTCGCCATTTTTCAGCCTCACATTTTAGAAACTTTAAAGCTGTAAATGGGCTCAATGTTTATCGCCTTTGGATTCACGGGACAGGCGGCGGTGCACAGTCCACAACCGGCACAGTAATCTTTGTTAACAACAGGTCTCAATCTATCAAGGTAAATGGCTTTGTCCTTGAACGGGCATGCATTGTAACAGGATCTGCATATAGATTCTCCTTTCCAGGAAACACAACGGTACTTGTCCACAACCGCAAGACCCATACGAGTCTCTTCCTGCGGAATAATTCTCAGGGTGCCGGTGGGACAGACTTTTGTACACTCCATGCAGAGATAACAGGGAATCCTGTCAACATAAATAATGGGGGTTCCGGCATAAAGGCCGTGTCTGATGTCGAGCATCTCTATGCAATGGTAGGGGCATACCTCGGCACACCTGCCACATCTCACGCACTTTCCGGCAAATATGTCCTCTGGAACAGCTCCAGGGGGCCTTAAAGCATTTGTCCTTACAGGGGATGAGAAAAGCTTGTTTTTTGCAACTGCAACCTCTGGAAGAGTGAGCGTGATACCTAAAAACGCCTTTAAAAATTCCCTTCTACTTATTTCTCCTTTTTTGTCTGAATCTTTCGGGTATGTATTCTCCTTTTTCAATTTTCTCCACCTCGTCCTCATAATAAAGGTAAGCAACTGCCACTGAGAGGACACGCTCGTCCTGTTTTATTGTATCAACGAGTTCGTCCATCTGGTCAGAGAGTTCTGTTTCAATGACGATGACGATGTTCCCCTTATCGTCATGGGTATAAATCTCGATTTCGTTGAATTTTTTTAGGAAATCTACGACACCCGTGGTATCTTTGGGTCTTGTGTTGACTATAAATCCACCGATTGGCATGTTAAGTCCTTTTTTAAGAGAATAGTGGGAGGGGGCTGCCGCAGGCAGCCCCCTCCCACTATTCTAAATCCTGTCCCCTACTTCTTCTGAAATTCTCTGATGTCGAATCTGTCAACATGGACATAACCCTTGCGCGTCTTCTTCATCTTCACAATAAACGGCTTCAGAGGCTTCGGTCCGGACACCTTCCTTATCCTGACAGCGCATATCTTGAACTCGGGCTGTTTGGATCCCGGGTCAAACGCATCTTTCGTCACCCTGTTGATCATCCTTTCCTCGTCCATGTCGTACCAGTAAACGAAAACCATACCTTCCATGGGACCTTCAACTACTTTGGCCGGCAGACGGACCTTACCTCTCCTTGACTCAATTTCCACGATGTCGTTGGGCTTTATACCCAGTTTCATCGCATCCCTGGGGTTAATCTCCACATAGGCATAAGGTGCTGACTGGAGAAGTTCCGGCACCCTCCCGGTCATGCTGGAAGTATGCCACTGGTCAATAACACGACCTGTAGAGAGGTAGAAGGGATACTCTGCGTCGGGCTCCTCTGCTGCACCCTTGTAAGGTCTAAGCCAGATCCAGAGTTTTTTGTCTTTGTGAGCAGGACCGTAGAAAACATAAGGTTCGTTGCCCTTTGCCAGTTTCGTTGCTATTGGGTCAATTCCTCTTACAAACTTCTTGTAAGTTCCACCTTTGAGGGCAATTTCCTGAGTGGGAGCAGGCCACTGTACGCCGTCAGGCCTTTTCATCAGCACCTCGTATGTGGCACCACTCAAATCATTATCACGGCCTTTTGTGAGCTTACCGGCATACTCCGACCATACAGCTTTGGGAAGCTCAAATCCAGGTTCCTTTCCATCGAAATCCTTAACCAGGTGATAAATCACGGGGTCTTTCAATTTCTTTGAAAGTCTCTTCGCCCATTCCACGACAATCCAGAGTTCTGGCTTTGCCTCACCAGGCGGATCAACTGCCTTGAGTGTCAGCTGACTCCTCCTTTCAGAGCACCCGTAAACACCTGTCTTTTCAAAAAGGAATGCAGAGGGCAGAATCAGATTGGCGAGCTCTGTCGTCTTCGTAGGGAATATGTCGGTAACGACGACAAAAACATCCTCTCTGGCAAGTCCTTTTCTGTATTTATCCGCATTTGGCAGGCTTTGAGCCGGACTTGTGGTGTGTATCCAGATTGCCTTTATTTTCCCTTCGGCAACGGCACTGAACATCGCTATTGTGTGGTACCCGGGCTTGGGTGGAATTCTACCTTCCGGGATACCCCAGAGTCTTTCAACCTCGTGACGCAGCTTGTCGTTTACAACAGGTCTGTGAGCGGGGAGAATGTGGCACAGGCCACCGCCTTCTCTCACGCCACCACACGCATTGGGCTGACCTGTGAGAGAGAAGCTGTCCGCCCCGGGTTTTCCGAGCTGCCCCGTGAGAATGTGGAGGTTGTTGACCAGATTGTTTGCCCACACACCACGGGTCCTCTGGTTGAGTCCCATGGTCCAGAAGCTCATGGTACCACCGGATGTGGCAAACCATTTGGCGGCAAGCTTGATCTTCTCGGGTGTTATGTTACCACCGCAGATTCTCGTGGCAACCTCCGGCGTGTACTTTTCAAGATGTTTTACATAGTCGTCAAAGGTAACCTGCTTCTTGCCAACATGGAATGAGACATAGTTTTTGACAAAATCTTCGTCGTACCACTTCTCTTTCACGATAACATAGGCCATTGCATTCAGGAGAGCAAGGTCAGTTCCTGGTTTGAACTGGAGGTGAAGGTCAGCGATACGGGATGTGGGTGAAACCCTCGGATCGGCATTGATAACCTTTACGATGTCGGGATTGTTGAGCTTTCTGTTCATTATTCGGCGGAAAAGGACAGGGTGCGCCTCAGCCATGTTACTGCCTATGATGAAGAATGTGAGGGCCTTTTCGATGTCTTCGTAGGCTCCCATGGGCTCGTCGGCACCGAAGGATGTGATGTAACCACCGACGGCGCTCGCCATACACAGGCGTGGATTACCTTCAACATTGTTGGTCTTGAGTCCGCCGCGGAAGATCTTCTGAAAGAGGTATGTCTCCTCTGTGAGGGCCTGTCCAGAACCGTAATAAGCCACTGAGTTGGGGCCGTACTTTTTGACTGCCCTGGCAAACTCTTTTGCGGCAATGTCAAGGGCCTTTTCCCAGGAAATTTCCTTAAACGGCTCGGTCTTTTTCTTTCTGTAAAGTGGTTTTGTCAGTCGATCAGGGTGACGCATGAATTTATAGAAAAGCATACCTTTCATACAGAGGAATCCGAAGTTGGTCTTGGCCTCGGGTACACCGCGTATGGCAACGGGCTTGCCGTCCTTTATTCCCATTTCCACACGGCAGCCAACACCACAGAATCGACAGGTCCCCCTTACCCATTTGTCAACCTCCGGCGTACCCTGTGCCTCGAGATCTCCGGGGAGCTTTAGCCCCACCATGGAGGCTGCCGTCAGGGCAGCTGTCGTTTTTATAAATTCTCTCCTCGTTATTGCCATGAAA
>JALSOY010000060.1 GCA_026986235.1 Caldifarciminota bacterium | reverse complement strand
TCATGAAAGAGGTTCATGATGCCAGGAGACTCGCAGAGTCTCTTGTAGAAACCGGGAAGCTTATGGGGAAAAAAGTTGTTGCATTGATTACAAACATGGATCAACCTCTCGGCAGGGCGGTTGGAAATGCGGTTGAGGTCGTGGAATCTGTTGATGTGTTGAAAAACAGAGGACCGGAAGATGTAAGGGAGCTTTCCATCAGACTGGGAATTGAGATGCTTCTAATTGGAGGAGTGACTGAGAGTGAAGAAGAAGCGAGAGAAAGGCTCGAAAGTGCAATAAGAACTGGCAGGGCTTATGAAAAGTGGAGGGAGATGGTCCTGGCCCACGGTGGTGATCCTGATGCCGTGGAAAGGGAGGATTTTATAAAAGTCCGGGGTAGGGTACAGGTAAGGGCGGAAAAAGGGGGTTACCTTTATTCCTTCGATACTTTCAGGGTTGGCATGGCCGCTACAGTTCTTGGCGCAGGTAGAACGAGAAAGGAAGACAGGATAGATCCACATGTGGGAGTTATGGTTTTGAAAAAAACCGGGGACCGTGTGGAGAAAGGCGAGCCCCTGTTTGAAGTACTTTATAACGACGAAAGCAGATTAAAGGATGCTCTTGAGTACCTGAAAGGTTCTTATACCATCATGGATGAGGTTCCCCCGGTAGAGGACCTGGTAATCGATAAAGTATCGTAGATTACCTGACGGTCTTCATTACGGCCCTTATTGAAGTTCCTGCAAGTGCCCGGCTGACAGGATTTTCAGGAATACCGAGTTTGTTGAAGACACAATCAAAGGGATCAGGCATACAGCTGGTGACCAATTTTTTTATTTCCTCGAGGTGGAGGAGATTCCTCTCCACTATAGCATCTATTGATGTATCAAATTTTCTGTGTCCGGGTATCACGGTGTAGCCTTTAAACTCTTTCAGTTTATTGAGGGTCTCAATCCACATGTTGTAGTCAACGAAAAAGAGAATCCTGTACTTTTCAATGAGCTCAGGGACAAAGAGGGAGTCTGCGGCGAAGAATACATTTTCAAACACTACTCCCATCTGATTAAACGAGTGTCCGGGTAGGGGTACGATCTCGATGTCGAATCCACCGATTTTGAGGCTTCCCGGTTTGAGGATTTCGTGGACCGGTGAGGCCTCGGACACGAGAAAGTCAGTGATAAGTTCATCTGGTGGGTAAGCACCATAGAGAAAGGCAGGTTCAAGCAGTGGGTACCTTACAAATGCGTCCTCGATCTCGGGGGCATACACTCTGATATCTTCAAACCTTTTTAATAGAAACGCGTTTCCCCCGAAGTGATCTGCATGGGAATGGGTGTTTATTATTGCGATCGGGAGTAATCCGTTATTTTCCAGCCATCTTCTAACCTTTCTTGCGCCTGTGTCCCCGAGTCCTGTATCGACAACTATTGCCTCCTTCCCCTTTACCAGAACACCGATGTTTACGGCTCCCTCGAGCACATATACACTATCAGAGATCCTATTCAAACTCATCTCCCATGAGCCATCTGATAAATTCGCTCTCCTCCATTACTTCCCTTTTTCTTCTCTCGATGACCGTATAGTATTTCTCCCTTTCCTTTTTTGAAACATTTCCCCGTGGTATGTCAATAACCCGGATTTTAAGGAACATAGAAGGATACTCAATAGCAATCAAGTCACCCACCTTAACCTCGTGTGAAGCCTTTGCAGGTCTGTCGTTTACGAGTATAAGTCCTTTTTTGAAGGCAAGTAAGGCCTGGTTTCTTGATTTGAAAAGCAAGACCTTTTTCAGGAACTGGTCCAGTCTCAAGAGCTGTAGATTTTTACATATATCTTTTTCCTGAGCTTTTTTACATAACGGTCTATTGCCTTCTGGAGCTTCCTCTGGTAGAGAATCTGGGTGAGCTGGGGCTGCACCTCTTCGAATCCGGGTTTTCCGCCCTTTTTTCTGTCGATGAGTTTGATTATGTGATAGCCAAATTGGGTGAGAACAGGGGCAGAAATACTTCCCACTTTCATTGTGTCGATTACGGACCTCATATCAGGTGGTAAGTTTGTAACGGGAATCCACCCGAGGTCGCCGCCAAGATCCCGGGAGTCTGTGTCGTCGGAATATTTTGCCGCAAGTTCCTCAAAGGAAGCCTTACCGGATTTCAGCATGGTGTAGATTTTATCCGCAAGTTTCTTTGCCCTCTGTGTGTCGGCGGCTGTGGGTCTGAACTGAACGAAAATCTGTTTGAGATGGTAGAGGTCGTTTTGTTTTTCCACCATTTTGAAGATGTGAAATCCGTATTCACCTTCCACAGGCTGGCAGAACTCTCCCGGCTCGAGAGGTGATACCACCTTTCTTATGTTATCAGGAAGGTCAGACTTCTTTACTATCCCGATGTCCCCGCCGGCTGGAGCCGATTGGAGGTCGTCGGAGTACTTTGAGGCTACCTCTTCAAAACTTGCGCCCTTCTTCAATTTTTTGTAAATTGCCAGTGCCTTTCTCTTTGCCTGAGATACGACCTCAGGGGAAGGTTTAATCCTTATCAAAATGTGAGCAATTCTTACCATATCGGGCTTCGGTGGAATCGAGTCGAGATGTGTCTCGTAAAACCTGCGCACCTCTTCAGGAGAAATACTGATCTCAGGCTTGATCTTTTTCTCGATCAACTTCTGAACATACAGTTGCTCCCTCACATTATCCCTGTACTTGCTCCTGAGTGTAGCCTCAGTCAGACCCTCTTCCCTGAGTTTCTTCTGGAAAACCTCCTCACCCATTTGCTGTTTCATACTCTGAATCTGCTGATCGAGGTACTTTTCCACCTCTTCGTCTGTAACCTTTATGGTCGTGTCTTTTTTGGCCTCGACATACAGGAGTTTTTCCGTTATAAGCTCATCAAGGATTCTCTTCCTGAGATCCTCGTCTGAGACCTCAGGTGGGAACTGGAGGCGGTAAAAGTCAAAGGCCTGATCGAGATCCGACTTCAGGATCACCTCTCCGTCCACCTTTGCAATGACTTTGTCCACGAGTTTCCTCTGCTGGGAGAAAAGCAGAAACGGCAAAAGGAGTAAAGCGAAACTCAATTTTTTCATCTGACATTCCTCCTGATGATTTTTATTTCATATTTACTCTGTAGAACGCGATAGAGAGAGTCCTCCATCTCCTCTCTTTTGACCCTTTTCAGAGTTTCAAAGAGGATTTTTTTCTCTTCTGGCATGAGTTTTGAATTTCTAACCCTGAGCACCTTGGCTATGCCATAAGACTCGTTGAGCTTTACCACATCTGTTGCTTTCCCGAAGGGAGTTGCCTTTATCTGATCAGCCAGGACATCAGGTATCTGAAGCATGATCAAACCGAGGTTCTGATCCTCGTTGTAACTCACCGTAACATCGGGATCCGCCTGGTATTTCTTCAGCTTTCTGTCAAAATTCCTGTATGTTACAAATCTCATGTCCTTCTTTATCGAAGGAATGAGGGTAGAATCCGTAAAAAAGACGAGCAGGATGTCCACCCTTTTGTTAAGGTAATCCCTGTTTTTCTCGAGATAATCGGTGAAGAACTTTTCGTCAACAGGAAGATTGAGGAGCTTTTGAGAGAGGTAGGTCTGTGCGAGGAGGGATCTACGGTACCAGTAGAGTTTGGCTCTGACCTCTGGCAGAGTATCAAGTCCTTCTTCTCTTGCGGCTTTGTAAAACACGAGGGTTTTTATAAGCTGATGGATAAGGTCCTCTCTCTGTTTGCTGTTCATCAGATAACCCGGAATATCGGGAAGCTGTGACTTCAGTACGAGATCGGTGATCACCTCGCCACCTACAACGGCAACGGTATCACCCGGAACTGTCTCTACCTTTGAGGATTCCTCACCAGGATTACAGGAACTAACGAGGAGAGTCAAAATTATCGGGAATAATACTTTTTTCATGTTTTGCGGCCTCCAAAAATTTTCTCAATTTTTTCTCAAGGAAGTTATTGGAGTATAAACTTTTTTTGCCGTCCTTTACAAGCTGGACATTATCGTCGTTTACGATGATCTGTCTGTAGCCCTCCATAGCTGCCCAGAGTTTTACACCGACAACGAAAAAGAGTTTTTTAACTTCGTCAGGTATCCTGCCAAACCTGTCTCTCATCTCTTCCTCTATATCGATAAGTTCAGTGAAGCTCCTTGCCTTCATCAGTCTTCTGTAAAATGCGATCCTCACCATGGGATCCTGAATGTAATCTTCAGGTATGATAAGAGTGGTATTTATAACAATCTCGGGCTCAACCTGTATCTCCTCACCCTTTATTCTCCGCACCGCTTCCTCGAGTAGTTTGAAGTAGAGTTCAAATCCTATAGCGTTGGCGTGGCCGTGTTGTTCCCTGCCGAGCAGGTTCCCGGCTCCCCTTATCTCAAGATCCGCAAGGGCGATCTTAAGGCCTGCGCCGAGGTGGTGAAATCTAAGAATGGCCTTCAAGCGTTCTCTGGCTTTTGCACCTATGTTTCCGGGAACAAGAAAGTGTGCGAATGCCTTTCTCTCACTCCTTCCCACCCTGCCTCTCAGTTGATGAAGCTCTGCAAGGCCAAAAAGATGGGCATTCTCGACTATCAGTGTGTTGGCATTCGGGAAGTCCACCCCTGACTCAATAATGGATGTAGAAACGAGGACATCGATCTCCCGATTCATAAATCTGATAAAAATGTCTTCGAGCCTGTCTTTCTTCATTCTACCGTGTGCGTATTCGATCTTCAATGTGGGAAACATCCTCTTCAACTTTTCCGTCCTCTCTTTTATCCCGCTTATCCTGTTAAAAAGGTAAAAGACCTGACCACCACGGGAGATTTCAGAGGAGATTGCTTTCATTACAAGTTCATCGCTGTATTCTGCCACAACGGTTTCCACCGCCTCCCTGCCCCGGGGTGGGGTGAGAATGTAAGAGATGTCGTAGATGTTACCGAGGGCAGCATACAGGGTTCTGGGTATGGGAGTTGCTGTCATTCTCAGGGTATCCACTTCAGGGTATTGCCTGTAGATCTTTTCCTTCTGCAGGACTCCAAACCTGTGCTCTTCGTCGATGATGAGAAGGCCGAGGTCCTTGAATGTGACATCTGGCTGAAGAAGTCTGTGAGTACCGATGATTACATCAATTTTACCCCCGGCAAGATCCTCGAGAATCCTCTTCGTCTCATGCCTGGTTTTCAGCCTGGAGAGCATCTCGACCCTTACACCGAAAGGTCTGAGCCTATCAGTGAATGTGCGGTAATGCTGGAGTGCCAGAACCGTTGTGGGGACGAGCAGGGCGACCTGTTTTCCATTTATCACTGCCTTGAAAGCGGCACGGAGAGCGATCTCGGTTTTGCCGAATCCGACTTCACCGACGATCAATCTGTCCATCACAGCCTCTTGCTCCATGTCTTTCTTCACTTCCTCAAGTGTCCTGATTTGATCTTCTGTCTCCTCGAAGGGGAATGTAAGCTCGAACTCCCTTTCCCACACCGAATCGGGTTTAAATGCGAACCCCCTTCGAGCCTTCCTTCTTGCATGAATTTTCAGAAGTTCCTCAGCATACCTGTGGGCGGATACGAGGGCCTTTGCCTTTCGGAGTGCCCATTGAGATCCTGAAATGGACGATAGTGAAGGTTCAAAATCCTCCCTCGCCCCCACATACCTCTGAATCCTCTCAAGGTTGTATGTGGGAACGAGTATCTCTCCATCTCTGTACTCTATAAAAAGACACTCGTATTTGACGCCCTGATGCTCAAGGGTTTTGAGCCCCCGGAACCTCCCAATTCCGTAGTCTTCGTGAACAACGAAGTCCCCTATTTTTAAAAGGTTGTAATCCTCAATCCTCTCTCCGGTAACATATACCCTTCTCTTCCTGATTTTAACACCCGAGATGTCGATTTCAGAAATTACCTCAACCTTCCGGTCAGGAATTGAAAAACCTCCAGAGAGGTGCCCCGTGTCGTGGTCAACATCGGGGAAGAGTTCGGCGAACCTTTCCACCTTTCCGCGGTCTGAAGCCACGAACAGGATTCTCCACCCCATCTGGAGTTTCTCCCTGATCTCCCTCTCAAGAATATCTATTCTCCCGTGAAAACGGGGGACTGGCAGAACTTCAAACTTTCCCCTGCCCGTTGATTCTCTGACTTCAGGGAGTACCATTCTTTCCTCTTCCCCAACGGTTAAATTCAAAGAGAATTCCGTGATCTCCCTTATGGATCTCTGGCTTACAGGATCAAACACCCTGATGGACTCTATTTCGTCACCGAAGAATTCGAGTCTTATGGGCAGGTCTTCCCCTGTGGGAAAGATGTCCAGGATGCCGCCACGGAGGGAGAACTCTCCCTCGGTTTCCACATACTGCACCCTCGAATATCCTGAGTCAACGAGGGTTTTAACGATGTCCCCGGGATCAAATACATCACCTGCCCTGATTTTGAAAACGACGAGGTTCCCCATAACCTGATAAACGGGTTCAGAATCTTCATCCATTTCCATGAGGAAAATCGTGGGGATATCTTTTCTGACCTTCACCTCCCAGTCTTTTTCTCCTGGTATAACGGCCCGTGCGACTCCGTTTTCGTTGATGTCTCCGGCAATTGACGGAAATTCGTCCGGATCTCCGCGAAAGACAAAGGGGCCATTTTTCAATGCAATGGACATTAGTGCCACGGCCTTAAAACTCGTGGGCCAGATGGTGGAGATTGAATCAATATTTTTTGCCAGATTGAGGACTTTTTTGAGCTTCATAAAGGTGAAATAATACCTCCTGCAGGGTCCATGCTCAAGGGTTCTATTGAAACTTACAGGATCGGTAATTATAATAAAATTCGAACAAAGCGAGGGTGGCGGAATTGGCAGACGCGCCAGATTTAGGATCTGGTGGGTTTCCCGTGCGGGTTCAAGTCCCGCCCCTCGCACTTCAGGGGTGTCTATAGAAAAAGTTTGGGGTTAATGTATAATTTTAGAACATCTTTCGGAGGTGAATTAACCCCATTGAGG
Organism: Caldifarciminota bacterium; assembly: GCA_026986235.1. Classification (GTDB taxonomy): domain Bacteria; phylum Hydrothermota; class Hydrothermia; order B15-G9; family WFZT01; genus WFZT01. The sequence goes on along the minus strand of JALSOY010000060.1, from coordinate 9,310 downwards.
CGAATCCTGCTGTTTCTACTTTTTGCACTGTCACTCAGTGCCGACCCACTTTACAGAGAAGTTCTGAGGAGTGCCGGTCTCAGGGACTCCGTCTTTATCGACCCAAACTCTGACTATGTTTTCAGGGGAGAGTACATTGGTAGAGAACTGTACGGCCCCCTCTACATATCTCCACTCTCCACATATCTCAGTGAAAGGCTACAGAGTGCCGTGATGTCCTCTCTTTACGATAAGCTCAGGGGACTTTCTCTGAAGGGGTCAAGGGCAGGTAGTCACGGTCTTATACCGGATATCGAGATACCCATTAAGTTTCCCAGAGGTTTGAGCTTTATCGGCGAGGGTGGAAAACTTCAGATCGAGGGTCAGCAGAAGATAACGCTTGGTGGTACGAGCAATTACACGACGGGGGTACCGAGATCAGAGATGGCGCGAACCTCACACTTTCCACAGCTTACCATGAATCAGGAGCTCAATGTTAAACTCAAAGGTACCATAGGACAGAAGATAAAAGTGGAGATTGACCATGACTCCCGCAGGGAGAACAGGTTGAAGAACAAGGTTATTTTGAAGTACGAGGGTGATGAGGACGATGTGGTGAAGCTCATCGAGGCAGGAGACACCAGGCTTGGTCTCGAAGGCTCTGATCTCGTAAACTTCCCTGGAGGAGTTAAGCAGGGTCTCTTTGGAATAAAGACCGTTTTCCAGCTTGGAGGGCTTTCTGCTACATTCGTGGCCACCAGGGAGCAGGGGGAATCACAGGCAAAAACCTTTAGATCAAGTGCTGCAATGGAATCAACCACGATCTATGCGGTTAACTACATAAAGCACAGATTTTTTTACATCTACGATCCTGACGGTATTAACCATCTCAGGGTTTTCCTGGACGATGACGATCAGACCAACGACGCCCAGCAGGGAGCCGTAACAGGTGTAATGTATTATTACCCGGACGGCAGTTACAGTCCGGATTACTCAGTTGACAGTGTCAGTGGAAAGTTCTTTGAACTCCAGGAGGGCCAGGATTTCCACTACAATCCAGCAACGAGGCTCCTCGTTTTAAATAGACCCCTATCAGACGGTGAAAAGCTTGGAGTTTACTATGTCACCACAAACGGACACACGGTTGGAAATCTTCAGGACACATCAAGGATCGTTTTGAAAATGGTAAAACCGCCTCTTATCTTCTTCCCTGGAGATTCCCTTAACCCTGATCCTGTGACCCACGAAGATTCAGCTTATCTCAGCATCTGGAATTACGAACTGAGGAACTACTACAGTCTTAACGCCACGAACATATCAGCCGACCAGCTCACTCTCGTTATTTACAGGGATTCTTCTGGTGTTCTGAAGATGGCGGAAAACGGGAAGACCTACCTTCAGATACTGGGGCTGGATGCCAACGGAGACGGTAAGGTGGACAGGGTTACCAACAGGGGATTTACCATCCTTGACGAAGAAAACGGTATCCTTGCCTTTCCCAATCCCTTCCCGTTTGCAGACACCGTACTTCAGGAGCCTGATTCGTCATTCTACTGGAAGCCGAGGGTATCTCCGGAAGACGGTAAAAAATATGTTATAGTCGTCAAAATGGCACGGGCAGTTAAGACCTACAACCTCGGATTTGATGTGATTGAGGGAAGTGAAGTGGTGATCGTCAACGGTCAGAGACTCCAGAGGGGCAGGGATTACACCATTGACTATAGTTTCGGTACTCTGACCATCACAAATTCCTCCCTTCTCACTCCGGGAGCGGACATTGAAATTTCCTACGAGACCGCTCCCCTTTTCGCAGTAAAGCAGAGATCACTCTGGGGGGCAAGGTTTAAATACACGCTTGGAGACCACTTTTACATTGGTTCCACCTGGCTCGGAAGGAGTGAGTCGTCGCCTGAAAGAAAACCCAGGCTCGGAGAAGAGCCACTTAAAAACTTCCTCGGTGGAATTGACTTTAACCTCAATCTGGAGTTCATGTTTCTATCCAAACTCCTCAACCTCCTCCCATTTATAAGTGTGGAAAAGCCGTCAACGATCAACTGGAGTGGAGAGTACGCCATCTCCTTCCCGAACCCCAACACCCTTGGCAGGGCGTATCTGGACGATATGGAAAGTATCAAAGACGCAACGGACTTTCCCATAAACCGATCATACTACATTTACGGGAGTCAGCCACTTATTGAAACGGCAGGAGGTGATGTTCCAGCCGACACGGCAAAACTCGTTGACAGACTTATATGGGCATCTCCCGGTGACCTCGTGCGGAAGGGTGATGTTTATCCCAACCTTACTGATGAGACACGGGATGAACTCATGCATGTTCTCATGATCATGCCACAGGTGAATAATCCGGGAAACGATACCCTGTGGGCAAGTTTGAACACACTCATCTCCAAAGACGCCGAGGACTTCGAAAAGAAGGAGTACCTCGAGGTGATAGTCAAAGGGGATGGACTGAAGCTCCACATAGACTTTGGAAAAAACATTTCAGAAAACTCCATCTGGAGAGATCGTGCCGGGAGAATCAGGAGCTTCTCCCCTGACACCATTGCCGACGAGGACCTGAACCACGATGGTGTCTTCAAGGCAGACTCAGAAGATGTGGGACTCGACCTGCACCCGGGTGACGACGACAGATGGTCCCCCTCCTCAGGGGACGATGGAATAGATGATTATTACTACGATCAAAACAACCCCCACGATTATTCAAAGGTTAACGGTACGGAAGGAAATAGGAAAAGGGACTCTGAAGACCTGGATCTTGACGGTGTTCTTAATGTCTCTAACGACTATTTCGAGTACACCATCGACCTTGATGATACGACATTTTTAAACAGGTACGGATTTGAATACAACGGGTGGAAACACTACAACATCCCATTAAGGGACATAGATGTGCTTAAAAGCTTTGGAAATCCGAGCTGGAGATTTGTAAAGTATGCGAGAATATGGATTGACGGAATAACGAGTACGGATACGATCATGATAGCCACCATCTCAGTGGTGGGGACGAAGTGGGAAAACAGGGGCATCTTCTCCCTCGACTCCTCATCAGTTGACTCATCAGAAGTACTGAAGATTGGTACAGTTGACAATAAGACCAATCCCTATTACACACCGCCACCCTGGGTTGACATAGAAAGGGACCAGAGGGGAAGGGAACTCAAAGAGGGCTCCCTCTCACTCCAGTATTCCAACCTTCAGCCCCACCACTATGGATTAACAAGGCGTATTCTTTACCAGGATGAGGACTTCCTTACCTACAGAAATATTGAGTTTTCCGTGAGGGTAAAACCGGGAACTCCCATGCCTTATCCGGAAGTATTCGTGAGGTTTGGGGATACATTAAACTTCTACGAGTACAGCTTCCAGATTCCGGATAACAACTGGCACAGGGTGGTGATTAACATTGACAGCCTGACACAGTTTAAACTCCGTTTCATAAGGCGAAATCCCGCTGACACGAGCTATCATAGAGAGGGACACTACGGGGTCAAAGGTAACCCCACATTTGGGAGGGTGAAGGTTTACATGATCGGTCTGAGAAACAACTCCGGCTCTCCCATTACGGGAACCGTGTGGATCGACGACATCGTACTCACCAATCCCATACGCGAAAGGGGCTCAGCCCTCTCTACGAAACTGACCATGAATCTCGCCACCTTTACATCGATCACCCTGAATTACTCGCGTGAAGAGGATAACTTCATGAAACTCATGGATACAAGACGAACAAGGGGGCAGATGGAAAGATTTTCGTTTAACCTCAACTCACAGATTCACCAGCTTTTCCCGAAACAGCTGGGATTGAGTATCCCCCTGACGGTCACATACTCGTGGAGCAGATCCCTTCCAAAGTACGAGACAAACACTGACATTCTGCTGTCTGAAGACCAGAAGAAAAGGGAGCAGAGTTTCTCCTACTCCAGGTACATACAGACGAGTTTCTCAAAGTCAGGCTCAAAATTCTTTCTCTTTAAATACCTGATAGACCCGCTCAGACTCTCGTTTACGAACCGTGTGACGGGGAGTAAATCCCCCGTGCGGATTGATTCAACAAACAACCTGACGGTATCAGGAGAGTACAACCTGGCCGTAAGAAGGACACTTGGCTTTAAACTTCCTGGCGTGAAACTCAACTTTCTTCCCTCAAATGTCAAACTTTCGGCAGGATATGCAAAGTCCTTTTCCCGTAGGTTTGACATAAGGACGCTTACCATCACGAAAAACTTTGAGAGAAACATGACCTTTGGCACTCAAACCACATATTCCCCCTTTAGAAACCTCTCTTTTAGCTATGCGAGAAATCTGGCTTTTGACCTCAACTGGCCATCCCCCAAATGGTACGGTACCGAGACTTCTTTTGAAGAAACCGGTAACATCTCTTACACATTCAGCTTTCTCAAAGGATTTTCTCCCGCGATAAGCTACAACGCCAGTTATAGAGAGGATCATTCGAAAGACATCCAGATCCAGAACGCACCTGACATTAGAAACGGTGTTTTTAATAAGGAGATAAGGTTGTCTGCCACCATACCCGTAAGTGAAGTTCTCAAAAAAATAGCTTCCTTGAGGGATGAGTCCAGGGATAAAGATCTTGAGAACGCAGGGCCCGTTCACTACCTCCTCTACCTGCTCGATAAAGTCTCGACTTTTCTCACCTCACCGAGTTTTTCATACACCAACTCCTTTAGCGCTCAGAGGTTTCAGATGCTGATGAGACCCGCTCTTTCTTACAGACTGGGTCTTTCAAGAAACTTCCAGGTACCGAGTTACGATTCAACGCGTGATACCAGGACAAATTCCAGTTCATACTCCATCAGTGGTTCCATGAATGTGCCGTTTATTAACATGTCCTACAATCTCGATTACAGATACTCAGAAAACGGTCGCTACGGAAGTTCAACATATACGAAGACCTATACCCTGCCGGGCCTTCAGATGACATTATCCACACTGTCAAAATTGCTCGGGAAGTTTGGTAACGGTTTCAGTTCAATATCACTGACATCAGGAGTTACGAGGTCGATAACGGAAAACGGTAACCTCCTCCTTGGAAAGATTTCAAGCAGGACAACGGAGTTGAATCTTTCGCCCAACCTCACTGTTGTTCTAAAAAACGGTCTTCAGACCACCCTTCAGTATTCCAGGAACTCCTCGAAGACGAGATATTTCGACCTCCTTTCATCGCCGTTGTCGAGTAACAGAACTGACCTGACTTTAAACTCCTCATACACATTCTCAAGACCCGGTGGCTACACGATAAACCTTCCCGGTAACAGGGTTATACGAATAAAGAGCAGACTCACTTTCAACCTGTCACTCAGATACTCCCACTCCACACAGAAGCGCAGGACCATAATTAGTGACCTTATAACGAAGAGCGTCTCCCTCACCGGGAGCTACGAATTTGCAAGGAACATCCTCGGATCCCTGCAGATTTTCTACTCTTCCAACGGGAATAAACTTACTGGTAGAACAAATCACAGTATTTCTCTGAATGCGACTGCTCAATTCAATTTCTGAGAATCTCACATCTTTTGAGAAAAGGGCCATCACCTTTGTACTGGTTTCCTTCTTAATCGGAGTCGTTATTCAGTTCTCCGGCGTGAAAAAGGAGAAGAGCTTCAGGAAAATAGTCTTAAACACGGCAACGGTGGAAGAGCTGATAGTCCTACCCGGAATTGGAATAAAAACCGCAAGACGGATCGTCGAGTACAGGAGCAGAAAGGGAAAGTTTAAAAGTGTGGAAGAGGTAAAAGATGTTGTTGGAAACAAGAGATTTCAAAAAATCAGGAAATACATTACCCTTAAAGGACAGGATTGAGGCTGGAGTTCTGAAAAATCTATTCTACTTCTGGTCATCCACCGTTCCATGCAGGGTTTACGGGAAGATTTTTTACGACGAACCCGTAATCTATGTCTTCTGGCACTGCAAGATGTTTGGTCTTATCAGGCTCATGAGGAACCGTGGTATCTATGTACTCGCCTCCAGGCACAGGGATGGGGAGAAGGTCGTTCAGATAGTAAAAAATTACGGCTACAGGTTTGTAAGAGGTTCCACTTCCCGCGGAGGTATAAGGGCTTTGAGAGAGGTTGTAAAGCTTCTAAAGGAAGGCAGGCAGGTTGCCTTTACTCCCGATGGTCCACGGGGACCAAGGTGGAAGTTTCAGGAAGGTGCCCTCTTCGCTTCCAGGATTTCAGGTGTTCCCATAGTCTTTGTGGGTGTCGGCTACACCAGGAAGATCACCCTACCTACATGGGACCTTTTTGAGATCCCTTTACCATTCTCAGGTTGTGTGGTATATTCATCTCTCCCTTACAGCCCGGGGAAGGGGGACACAGCCGAAAGACTGGGAAGCATACTGACAGAGTACACGCTCAGGGCAGAGGCGATTGCAAATGGTAAAGTTTGATTCCGTCATCGGACACAATAGAATAAAAAATTACTTCTCGCGACTGATTGAAGAGGATCTCCTCGCCCCGACTTATCTCTTCTATGGACCTGAAGGTGTGGGCAAGTCCTCTTTTGCTCTTGAAATCGCAAAAGCCTATAACTGTGAGGCAGATGTGAAACCCTGTGACGAATGTCCTTCCTGCAAAAAATTCTCAAAGCTCATCCATCCTGACCTCTTAATCGTCTATCCATCGAAACCGGAGAATTTGAGAAGTCTTGCGATTGAGCAGGGGAAACTCAAGCCTGACGGGTTTGATCCCACAAAGAACATAACCATAGATCAGGTGAGGGAACTTCAGGCCGAGCTTACAAGACCCCCTTTTATGGCAAAAAAGAGGTTTGTTCTGTTTATCAACGCGGATAACCTGAATGTTGAAGCCCAGAATGCCCTCCTCAAAACCCTTGAAGAACCACCGGAAAATTCGACTTTTTTCCTCATCACATCCAACATAGGGAAAATTTTACCCACGATAAGGTCACGCAGCCGGCTCATAAAGTTCTCCGGCCTGAAGTTTGAAGAGTTTAAAACATATCCGTTCAGAACCACATATCCCATAACGCTCCTCTACAGGCTTTCAGAGGGTAGCATTGGAAAGGCACTGAAATTACTGGAAACAGAGCTCATGCCACTCAGGATTGACATCCTGAACTCCCTCCTGGAGAGGGATCCTGATGCCTTTATGAATGCCGTAAGATCCAGAATTTTGAACCGCGATGAGGCACAGGACTTTTTGAAAATGTACATGACACTGTCAAGAGACCTCCTTCTTGCAAAAACAGGGTGCGAAAACCTCATATCGAATGTTGACCTTAAAACTTTAATAAAAACTGCGGCAAGAAAGTTGTCGTATAGAGAGATAGAAACCCTCATCTTCACTGGATACGAGGCTGAAAAGTACCTCTCGAGGTACATGAACCTCGAGAGCGTTCTTACGATTCTTGCCGGGAGTTTCACATTATAAACAAAATTTTGTCAATTTACGAACCCGAATTTGAAATATCATCCTGATTGTGCATTCAAAAAACATTAAAATGGGTGTTTGCGCAGACTTTTATTTTCTGACAGTCTGGTTTATAATAAGCGGTCTGGGAGGAAGAATATGCCTGAGAACATTTTACCAACATTAATAGAAGAGGAGATTCGTTCTTCTTACATTGACTACGCAATGAGTGTAATAGTGGGACGCGCCCTTCCCGATGTCAGAGACGGACTGAAGCCCGTCCAGAGGCGTGTCCTCTATGCCATGCGCGAGCTCGGCCTCCTGCCCAACAGGCCCTTCAGAAAATCTGCTACCGTTGTAGGTGAAGTGATAGGAAAGTACCATCCGCACGGTGACGGCCCTGTTTATGATACCCTCGTCCGTATGGCACAGGACTTTTCCCTGAGATACCCCCTTATAGACGGTCAGGGTAACTTTGGCTCGATAGACGGAGATCCACCTGCCGCGTACAGATACACAGAAGCAAGACTTTCAAAAGTTGCCCTCGAAATGCTCGTTGACCTCGATGAGGACACAGTTGACTTCGTTCCCAACTTCGACGGAAGACTGAAAGAGCCCACGGTCCTGCCCTCCAGATTTCCCAACCTCCTTGCCAACGGGTCCTCTGGCATTGCCGTCGGGATGGCAACCAACATACCTCCACATAATGTCGCCGAACTTGTTGACGGTATAAAGGCCGTTATTGACAACCCCGCAATAACGGATGAAGAGCTCCTCAACTACATAAAGGGACCGGACTTCCCCACCGGTGGAACCATCGTCGGGACATCCGGCATAAAAGAGGCATACAAAACAGGCCGCGGGAAGGTCATTGTAAGGGCCAAGTACCGTTTCGAGCATCCGAAAGGGAAAAACCCTCGTATTGTATTCACAGAAATACCCTACCAGGTTTCAAAGGCAACCATCATCGAAAGGATTGCCAGACTTGTGAAGGAGAAAAAGCTCGAAGGCATAGCTGATCTCAGGGACGAGTCTGACAGGGAAGGGATCAGGATCGTCGTGGAACTCAAAAGAGGGGCAAACGAAGAGGTTGTATTGAATCGACTTTTGAAACACACACCCCTTCAGGACACATTTGGTATAATCCTTCTCGCACTCGTGGACGGTGAGCCCCGTGTACTGTCTCTTAAACAGATGATTGAAGCCTACATCAGCCACCGGGTCGAAGTGGTGGAACGGAGGACGAGATACAGGCTGAAAAAGGCCGAGGACAGGGCTCACATACTGGAAGGCTTTAAAATTGCAATTGCCAACATTGACCGGGTCGTAGAAATCATCAAATCATCCGCTGATCAGAACGAGGCCAGAGACCGTCTCATGAAAGAGTTCCAGCTTTCCGAAGCACAGGCCAGGGCCATTCTTGACATGAGACTCGGCAACCTCACAAGGCTGGACATCAACAAAGTTGAAGAGGAATACCAGAAACTGTTGAAGGACATCGAGAGATACAGGGCCATCCTCTCCTCCCGCAGACTACTTTTTGAAGTGATAAAGGAGGAGCTCGACGATATAAAGGAAAAATATGGAGACGATAGAAGGACTGAGATACTTACAGAGGAGCCTGTGGACATCTCCATGGAAGACCTCATACCTGACGAGCCCGTTGGAATAACCCTCACATATCAGGGTTACATCAAGAGGACTCCCATAAGGTCATACACAGCGCAGGGTAGAGGAGGAGTGGGTCGCAGGGGGATATCCACCTACGAAGATGACTTCCCCTGGCTCGTAACTGTGGCAAAAAATCACGATAACATCCTCATGCTTTCCAACCTTGGCCGCGCCTACCTCATGAAGGTCTATAACATACCCGAGGGCTCCCTCCAGGCAAAGGGAAAGCCCATAAAGACCTTCTTGA